>JAKAFI010000204.1 GCA_021818005.1 Acidobacteriota bacterium
CACGTTCGCCGGCGTCTATTACACGGCGAAGACCACGGCCGAGGGCGGGCGCGGCGCCGCGATGCAGGACATCACCGTGCAAGCGTGGGTCGCCGGCGGCAACGCCAAGGTGGAGTTCGAGCAGAGCGGCAACCCAATGATGGGCAAGGGGATGTACATGGTCACCAAGGACGGCGGCCAGACCCTCTACATGGTGAACCCCGAGGAGAAGAGCTATTACAAGTGGGATATGGACTCGCTGATGGGGATGGCGGGCGGCATGATGAAGATGATGAAGCTGACGTACACCGACGCCAAGGTCGAGAAGATCTCGGAGGAGCCGGACGGGCTCGTGGCCGGGGTGCCGACGGTCCACTACAAGTTCCGCACCAGCTACACGATGTCGATGAGCATGATGATGATGCACAAGACGACCCGTGTCGTGAAGCTGGAGGACATCTGGGCCGCGCCGAAGCTGGTCGAGGCCGGCCTCGGGATCTGGCTGCGCAAGACCCCGCCGAAGACGAACAACGAGCAGCTCGACGCGTTGCTCAAGGCGGAGATGGGGAAGGTCGTGGGCTTCCCGCTGAAGACCGTGACCGTGGAGACCTCGACCGACGAGAAGGGCAAGTCGGAGACGACCACCACGACGATGGAGGTCACCGAGCTGCGCACGCAGGTGGTGCCCGACTCGACGTTCGCGATCCCTGCCGGCTACAAGGAAACGTCGATGATGGGCGGTGAGAAGGGCGAGAAGGGCGAGGAGTCCAACCCGTTCCTCAAGATGATGGGGGGGAACAGAAAGCCGCCGCAGTAGCGTGTCTCGTCCCGGGCTGAACGCGGGCCTCCGCGCCTCCGGGAGCGGAGGCCCCGCTGTCTTTCGGCCGGCCCCGATCGGCCGGGGAGGCCGTACAATGTCGGCCGCTGCATGCGGGGGTGGGTGATGGCGACGAGGAGAGCGGGGTTGGCGTGCGCGGCGGTGCTGGTCTCGAGCCTCGCGGTCGCGGGCGGGCCGCTCGACGTGCTGCCGAAGGCGGTCCACGACCCGGTCGTGGCCACGGTCGAGAAGGTGCTCGGCTTCGACTGGGGCGCGCAGATCACCACCCCCGACGAGATCGTCACGTACGCCCGCGCCCTGGCGGCGTCGGCGCCGTCGCGCGTGCGCCTGCTCGAGTACGGACGCTCCGAGGAGGGGCGGCCGCTGGTGCTGCTGGTGGTCGCTTCGCCGGGCAACCAGGCGCGTTGGGACGAGGTGCAGGCGGGCCTCGCACGCCTCGGCGACGCTCGGTCGCTCAAGCCGGGCCAGGCGGAGGAGCTGATCCACCGGCTGCCGGCGATCGTCTGGATCCAGTGCTCGGTGCACGGCGACGAGGCGTCCGGGGCCGATGCCGGCCTGGCGCTCGCCTACCACCTCGCCGCCGGGCGCGGCCCGGAGATCGACCGGATCCTGGCCGAGACGATCGTGGTCGTGGACCCGGTGGAGAACCCCGACGGCCGCGCTCGTTTCGTGGCCTCCGTCCGGCAGGCGACCGGGTTGCAGCCCGACCCCGAGCCCGCGAGCGCCGAGCACGTGCAGCCGTGGCCGGGCGGGCGCGTGTCGCACGACCTGTTCGACCTCAACCGCGACTGGTTCGTGCTCAGCGAGCCGGAGAGCCGGGCGCGGGTGGCGGCGATGCTGCGCTACCACCCGATCGTCGAGGCGGACCTGCACGAGATGGGCGCCGAGGAGGGCTACTACTTCGCGCCGCCGGCGGTGCCGCGGAACCCGCTGCTTGCGGGCGAGGGCGACGCGCTCGTCGACCTGCTCGGCCGCGGCAACGCGGCCGCGTTCGACGCCCACGGCTTCCGCTACTGGACCCGCGAGGTGTTCGACTTCTTCTACCCCGGCTACGGCGACTCGTGGCCGACGCTGACGGGCGCCGTCGGCATGACGTTCGAGCAGGCCTCCAGCCGCGGGCTGGTCACGAGGCTGAAGGACGGCACCCTGCTCACCTACGCCGACTGCGTGGGACACCACCTCCTCGCCGCGTTCACGACCTGCCTCACCACCGCGGACAACCGCGAGAAGTTCCTCCGCGGCTGGTATGCGTTCCGACAGGCCGCGGTGACCGGAGGCGAGCACGGGCCGGAGCGTGCGTTCGTGCTCGGCGACGGGCGCGACACCGGCGCGGCCGACGAGCTCGGTGAGCTGCTTGCGCGCGAGGGGATCGAGGCGTACCGCGTGAGGACGGGCGCGGGGGGCGTGGCCACCGGCACCGTCCTCGTGCCGCTGGATCAACCGCTCGGCCGCCTCGCCCGCGTCGTGCTCGACCGCGGCGAGTCGATGGGGAAGGGGTTCGAGCAGGAGCAGGCGCGCCGCGACGCCAAGCGCCTGCCCGATGAGATCTACGACATCACGGCGTGGTCGCTGCCGCTGCTGTGGCGGGTGCCGGCGCGTACGGTGACCGCGGTGCCGCGCGCGCTCGGCCTCGAGCGGCTCGAGCCCGGGGCGGCGCAGTCCGGAGCCGTGACCGGCCAGGGGAAGGTGGCGTTCCTGCTGCCGTGGACCGGCGACGCGTCGGTGCGGGCGCTCGCGCAGCTGCTGCGGCAAGGGGTGAAGGCCGCGGTGGCGCGCAAGGCGTTCAGCGTCGCCGGGCGCGACTTCGCCCCCGGCACGATCGTGGTGCGCCGCGCCGGCAACGACGCCGGGCTGCGGCAGCGCCTCGAGGACGCGGCGCGCGCGACCGGGGAGGACGCGATCGGCGTCGACACCGGCTACGCCGACCGCGGCATCGACCTCGGCTCGAGCAACGTCGTGCCGCTCGTGCCGCCGCGCGTGGCGATCGCCTGGGACGTCCCGACCTCGCCGCTCTCCGCCGGCGGGCTGCGCTGGGCGTTCGAGCGCGTCTTCGGCTACCCGGTCAGCGCCGTGCGCACCGCGACGCTGGCGCACGCCGACCTGTCGCACTTCGACGTCATCGTGCTTCCGGACGCGTGGGCGCGCGGCTGGTCGTACGCCTCGGTGCTCGGCGAGGACGGCGTCAAGCGGCTGCGAGCGTGGGTCGAGGAGGGCGGCACGCTGGTGGCCGTCGGCAACGGCGCCGCGTTCCTCGCCGGGGAGAAGGTCGGCCTGCTCGACTCGAAGCTCGAGAAGCGCCTCGGCTCCGAGACGCCGGCCGAGGGCACGAAGCCTTCCAAGGGAGGAGATGCGACCGGGGGCCCCAACCGGGCGTTCGATTACGAGAGCGCGATCCAACCCGGGGAGGAAGAGCCGCCGCTGGTCCCGGGCGCGATCCTGCGCGTGGAGCTCGACCCGGACAGCGTGCTCTCGGCGGGGTTCGCCGACGGGCGGGCGGACGTGCTGGTGGATTCGCGCCGCGTGTTCACGCCGCTCAAGCTCAACCGCGGGACGAACGTCGCCGTGTACGCGGCCGCCGACGAGCTGGTGCGGGCCGGGTTCGTGCTCCCGGTGTCGCGCGAGCAGCTCCCGCGCAAGGCGTACCTCATGGTTCAGGGGCACAAGCGCGGGAAGGTCGTCGCGTTCGCCGAGGACCCGGTCTCGCGTGGGCTCACCCGCTCGACGATGCTGATCCTCGCCAACGCCGTGTTCTTCGCCCCGGGGTACTGAGGGGCGCCGGCGCGGCGCGGATGGCCTGCTAGCATCGAGTCGGAGGAAGGCTCGTCGTGAGCGACTGGTGGTGGATCCTCTTCGGCGCCGTGGTGGCGCTGCTGCTCGGGCTCGACCTGATGGTGTTCCACCGTCACTCCGGCCGCGAGGGGACGCGCCGGGCGCTGGCCTGGAGCGCGTTCTGGATCGCTCTCGGGCTCGGCTTCTCGCTCGTCGTCGGCCTCGCCCGCGGGCACCACGCCGCGCTCACCTACCTCACCGCGTACCTCGTCGAGCAGTCGCTCTCGGTGGACAACCTGTTCGTGTTCGTGGGGCTGTTCGCCTACTTCTCGGTGGCTCCCGAGCACCACCATCGCGTGCTGTTCTGGGGGATCCTCGGCGTGATCGTCACCCGCGGCCTGTTCATCTTCGCCGGCGTCGCCCTGATCTCGCGCTTCGAGTGGCTCGTCTACGTCCTCGGCGTGATCCTGATCGGTACCGCGGGCAAGCTGGGCCTCTCGGGCGGCGAGGAGGTCCACCCCGAGAGGAACGTGGTCGTGCGCCTGGCGAGCCGCGTGCTGCCGATGGTGAAGAGCTACCACGGGGAGAGGTTCGCGGTGCGGACCGAGCGCGGCTGGCGGTTCACGCCGCTGCTGCTCGTGCTGCTCGCGATCGAGAGCACCGACGTGATGTTCGCGGTCGACTCGGTGCCGGCCGTGCTCGCGATCTCGCGCGACTCGTTCGTGGTCTACACCTCGAACATCTTCGCCGTCCTCGGCCTGCGCGCGCTCTACTTCGCGCTCGCCGGGGCGCTGCGCTCGCTGCGCTACCTGCGCCCGGCGCTCGCCGTGATCCTCGGGCTGATCGGCGTCAAGATGCTCCTCGTCGAGGTCGTCGAGATCCCCACCGAGCTGTCGCTCGGCGTCATCGCCGCGATCCTCGCCGTCGCGATCGCGGCTTCGCTACTGCTGCCGGAAGACCGGTCCAAGGCGCGGCCCGCGTAGGACTGCGGGGGATGGCGTGCCAGCATCCCCGCCCGCCCCCACGGTCGCAGCCGCATGAGCGCGTGCCAGACCTCCATTGTCGGAAGCGAGGGACAATGGGAGACGTTGATAGGCAGGGAGGCGGCGATGACCCGAGAAACCGGCCGCGGCAAGGTGCGGACCGAGCGCGACACGCTCGGTGAGATGGAGGTCCCGGAGGCGGCGCTGTACGGGGCGCAGACCGCGCGGGCGGTGGCGAACTTCCCGGTGAGCGGCTGGCCGTTGCCCGCCTCGTTCCTGGCGGCGCTGGCGCGGATCAAGGCCGCGTTCGCGCGCGCCAACGGGGAGCGCGGCCTGCTGCAGCCCGAGATCGCGAAGGCGATCGCAGCTGCCGCCGACGAGGTCGCGGGCGGCGCCCACCTCGAGCAGTTCCCCGTGGACGTCTTCCAGACCGGCTCGGGGACCTCGAGCAACATGAACATGAACGAGGTCGTGGCGCACCTCGCCAACGCCGCGCTCGGCGGCGACCCCGCCGCGCACCGGCCGGTGCACCCGAACGACCACGTCAACCTCGGGCAGTCCTCCAACGACGCGGTGCCGGCCGCGCTGCGCATCGCCGCGGCGATCGCCTGGCGGGACCGTGTGCGCCCGGCCGCGGACGCCGCCGGGGCCGCGTTCGAACGCCTCGCCGGCGAGCACCGCGCGACCGTGACGCTCGGGCGGACCCACCTGATGGACGCGGTGCCGACGACGTACGGCCGCGTCTTCGCCGCCTGGGCGCAGCGGCTGCGGGCGGCGAGCGTGCGCGGCGACGAGGCCGCCGCGCACCTGCTCGAGCTGCCGCTCGGCGGCACCGCGGTGGGGACGGGAATCAACGCCGACCCGACCGCGGTGGCGCAGGCCGTGGAGCGGCTCGCCAGGGACACCGGCCTCGCGCTCACCGCGGCGGCCAACCCCGCGACCGGGATCGCGGCGCAGGACGCGCCGGTCGCGTTCGCCGACGCCCTCGCCGGCCTCGGCCGCGTCCTCTTCGCGGTCGCCAACGACATCCGACTGCGCAGCTCGGGTCCGTTCGGCGGGCTGGGCGAGCTGCTCCTTCCGGTGATCCAGCCGGGCTCCTCGATCATGCCTGGGAAGGTCAACCCGGTGATCCCC
>JAKAFI010000205.1 GCA_021818005.1 Acidobacteriota bacterium
CCGCCCTCCCCGCGTTCGCCGCCCCGATCGCGCGGCTCGCGGAGCTGTTCGCCGCCGCCACCGCACGCGTCCAGACCACGCCGGTGTGTCGGCCCGACGCGCGCTTCCCGGAGGAACTCGCCAGCGGCGGCTGGATCGACCGGGTGCCGGAACTGCTGGACGCGGCACCGGCGCCGCGCGGGGCGGAGAACGGGGCAGCCGCCGCGGCTGCGATCGTCGCCCGCGCCCTCCGCGGCGCGTGAGCGAGCGGGCGTTACCGCCACCGCCCCGGCCCACCCACCCGTCGGGCGCCTGTCCGGCCTTGAACGCCCCGGCGATCGCCCCTACAATCCTCGCCGCAGCCGAGTTCTCAACGACGCAGCATAGCGGACGCGAGCCGACTGCTGGCGGGCCGGTTCCGGGAGAACGCAGCGATGAAGGTCAAGGGCAACACGCTCAAGGCGCGGATGGCGTTCGTCAAGGAGCGCTTCGGCGCCGAGAAGTGGGAGAAGGTGATGGCCACCCTGCGGCCGGAGGACCAGAACCTGCTGCGCGACTCCGTGGTCAACGTGGGCTGGTACGACTTCGCGCTCGGCGAGCGGCTGGACCGGGCGATCGCCACCGTGATCGGCTGGTACAAGGAGGCGCTCGCCATGCTCGGTGCCACGGGCGTTGTGATCCTGGAGGAGACCTGCCGCGCCAGGGGCGGCGAGGCCTGCCGCTACCGGGTCAGCTGGAAGTAGCTCGCCGGGGGCGCCCGATCGCATTCGGTTCCAGGAGGTGCCGTGCCGCTGCACCCGTTGCACATCGCCGGCCTGGCGTCGGCGCTTGCGTGGTTGCTGCTCGCGGCCCCGCCGCCCGCGTGGGGGCAGGGCCGTGAGCTCCTTTGCACCCGTGTGGGCGCGCGCGAGGCGCCGCGCATCGACGGCGCCCTCTCCGATCCCGCCTGGCGAACCGCAACCTGGTACGACGACTTCCGCCAGAGCGTGCCCGACTTCGGGCGGCCCGCCACCGAGCAGACCCGCGTGGCGTTCCTCTACGACGAGTTCAACCTGTACGTGGGCGTCCGCTGCGACGACCACGAGCCCGCGCTGATCCGCGCCAACAAGCTCCGCCACCGCGACGAGCCGGCGAGCGACGACCACGTCGAGGTGGTGTTCGACACCTACCGCGACCAGGTCCGCGGCGCCGTGTTCATCGTCAACCCGCTCGGCGCCAAGGAGGAGGGCCTCGTCAACGGCTACGAGAACTACACCTGGGACTGGGACGAGGTGTGGGAGGCGCGCGCCGCGATCACCGCCACGGGGTGGCAGGCCGAGCTCCGCATCCCTTTCCGGGTGCTGCGGTACGGCAACGACCCGCAGCAGGTGTGGTCGGTCAACGTCGAGCGCGTGGTGCGGCGGAAACAGGAGGCGTCGTACCTGGTGCCGCCCCGCCCGCCGTTCGACATCTCGAGCCTCGACTACGCGGCGACGTTGCGCGGCCTCACGATCGCCTCGCGCCAGCGCAACCTGCAACTCATCCCGTACGTCCTCGGCGGGGTGGCGCGGGAGAGCGCGCCCGCGGGGGGCGAGCGGTCGCGCAGCCTCGACCAGTGGGGGTTCGACGTCAAGTACTCGCTCACCCCCGGCCTCACGCTCGACGGCACCTACAACACCGACTTCGCCCAGGTGGAGGCGGACGCGGAGCAGGTCAACCTCACCCGTTTCTCGCTCTTCTACCCCGAGAAGCGCGGCTTCTTCCTCGAGAACGCGCAGCTCTTCTCGTTCGGCCACTTCGGCGGCGACCCCGACCACCCCGACATCGCCGCGTTCTTCAGCCGCCGGATCGGCCTGTACGAGGGCGCGACGGTACCGCTCGACGCCGGCGTCCGGCTCACCGGCAAGGTCGGCCGCCAGGACGTCGGCGTGCTCAGCGTGCGCACCGGCGGCGTGCGCGGGCTCGGCCTGCCCGCCGCCTGGTACAACGTCGCCCGGGTGCGCCGCGACCTCGGCGAGCGATCGTACGTGGGGATGATCGCGACCGACTCGCGGCGCGGAGGGTTCCACTCGACCACGATCGGCGTCGACGGCGACTGGTTCATCACCCGCGAGCTGTCGCTGCGCGGCGACGTCTTGCGGGTCACCGACAGTTCCACGCCCGGGGCGAGGGGCGCCTACGATGCGTCGCTCGATCTCACCACCGACCCTTGGGGCTTCCTGTTCGGGTGGTACGACGTCGATGCCGGCTTCAACCCGGACCTCGGCTTCGTCAGTCGCGACGGCTACCGGCGCTCGCAGGCGTACCTGCGGCGCTCGTTCCGTCCCGGCCGCTGGGGGGTTCGTAGGGTCAGCGTGATCAGCAGCAACGACGCCTACGATTCGCTCCGCCACGGCGCCCGCGAGACCGGCGACAACGGCCTCCGTTGCGAGGTCGAGCTTGAGAGCGGCGATTACGTCGAGCTGCAGGTCACGCGCGAGTTCGAGCGCCTGTTCGAGCCGTTCGAGCTTGACCCCCGGCTGGTCCTCCCCCCCGGCGGCTACACGTTCACCTCCACGACCGCGGGCTACTACTCCGACGATTCCAGGCGCCTCGGCCTCAACGTCGAGACGACCGCGGGGGGGTTCTACGACGGCACCACGCGGCAACTCGGCGGCGAGACGTGGTTCGTCCTCGACCGCCACCTCAGGGCCGCCGGCGGCTATTCGACGGTGGACGTCGCCAGCCCCCACGGCGACCTGGCGTGGCGGCTGTGGTCGCTGCGCCTGGACTACACCTACAGCTCGAACATGTCCGCTTCCGCCTACCTGCAGTACAACTCCTCGATCGGCGCGAGGGTGCTGAATGTGCGCCTGCGCTGGATCCTGGGCAACGACTCCGACCTCTACCTGGTCTACAACGAGGGCCGCCAGGAGCTGGCCGGCTCCTCCGACCTCCACAACCGCGAGCTGGCGCTCAAGCTGAACGTCAGGCTCTTCATCTGAGGCGCCCGACGGGTTCGCCCGCCACCGCGGGGATCCCGGACGCGATATCCTGGTCACCGATGTCCGCACACGTGCACCGCTGCGCCGTCGTCGGGGCCGGGCTCACCGGCCTCGTCGCGGCGTATCGACTCGCGAGCGCGGGATGGAAGGTCACGGTCTTCGAGCGCTACCCGGAGGCCGGCGGGCTCGTCGCCAGCTTCACGGTCGGCGGCGAGCGGCTCGAGTGCTTCTATCACCACCTCTTCACCACCGACACCGAGATCGTGGCGCTCGCCGCCGAGCTCGAGCTCGCGCCCGAGATCGAGTGGCTGCCGTCGCGGATGGGGATCTACTCGCAGGGACGCCTGTGGGACTTCGGCACGCCGGCCTCGCTGCTGCGCTTCCGTCCCCTCCCCTGGCTCGACAAGGCGCGCTTCGCCGCCTCCACGCTGTGGCTCAACCGCAGCGCCGACTTCCGCCGTTTCGAGGAGGTCACCGCGCGCGAGTGGATCATCGCCCACGCCGGCCGCAAGGCGTTCGACGCCGTCTGGGGCCCGCTCCTGCACCAGAAGTTCGCCGAGAAGGCCGACGAGGTCGCGATGGTGTGGCTGTGGGGGAAGGTGTTCCTGCGTGGCCGCTCGCGCTCGGCGAGCGGGCTCGGCGAGCGCCTCGGGTACATGAACGGCTCATTCGCCCGTCTCGTCGACGCGCTCGTCGCGCGGCTGCGCGCGCTCGGCGTCCGCATCGAGCTCGGCAACCCGGTGCGCCGGATCTGGCGCAGCGAGGACGGCCTCGAGGTGCAGGCGCGCACCGGCGTCGAACGCTTCGAGACGGTGCTGTTCACCGCGGCGCCCGCCGAGCTTTCCCGAGTGGCCGGCGGCCAGCTGCCGGACGCCGACCGGGCCCGGCTCGATGCTCTCTCCTCGACCGCGGCGCTGTGCGTCGTGCTCGAGCTGTCGCGGTCGCTGACCCCGTACTACTGGCTCAACGTCGCCGACCCGGCGTTCCCGTTCGGCGGCTTGATCGAGCACACCAACTACATCCCGCCCCAGCGCTACGGCGGGCGCCGCGTGCTCTACATCTCCAAGTACCTGTTCCCCGAAAACCCCCTGTGGAACGCGCGCGACGACGAGGTCTGGGCGGCCTACCGGCCGTTCCTGCAGAAGGTCAACCCCGCCTTCGACGACGGCTGGGTGCTCGCGCGCCACCACTTCAAGGCCGCCTACGCCCAGCCGGTGATCCCTTGCCACTACGGCTCGCTGATCCCACCGTTCGCGACGTCGATCCCAGGTCTGTTCCACGCGTGCATGGCGCAGATCTACCCCGAGGACCGGGGCCAGAACTACGCCGTCCGCTCCGGCGACCGCGCCGCGGCGGCGCTGCTCTCGTTGCCGGGCCCCTGACGTCTCCTCGGCCCCCTTCTCTCTCGTTCGCGTTCCAGCCCTGCCCCCGCGGCGTTTGCCAGCGGCGCCGGCCGGCGCTACGCTGCCGCCGCGAGGTGACCGATGCTCGGATTCGCGGCCGTGCTCACACCGCTGCTCACCCTTCCCCTTCTGGCGCAGGCGGCGCTGCAGCCGCCGGCCGCCGCTCGGCCCACGCTCGCCGAGGTGCGCGCGACGATGGGGATCCCGTCGTCCGGCGACGTGCGCGGACAGAAGGATGCGATCGGCTTCGCCTCCACACCCGCGCAGATGGCGAAGGTGTGGGAGCTCTCCGCCACGCCGCCGGCGCCCGAGCGGCTGGGCGAAGCGCCCCCGCCCGGCGTCGCCGGCGTCATCTGCGCCCACGACGACTACCTGTTCGCCGGGCGTGTCTACCGCCAGACGCTGCCGCTGGTCACGGCCAAGACGGTCCTCCTCGTTGGGGTGTTCCACGGCTACCGCCGCTTCGGCGCTCACGACGTGCTGGTGTTCGACGACTACCGCGCCTGGCGCACCCCAGACGGGGACGCGCCGGTCTCGGCGCTGCGCCGCGAGTTGCTCGCCCGCCTGCCGCACGGCGACTACGTGCAGGACGACGCCGCCCACGACTCCGAGCACTCGCTCGAGGCGCTGCTGTACTGGCTCAAGCATTCCAACCCCGAGGTGCAGTTCGTGCCGGTGATCGTGCCGGTCATGACGTTCGACCGCATGCAGAAGCTGGCCGACGACCTCGGCCTCGCCCTCGCCGAGACGGTGAAGGCGCACGGGTGGAAGCTCGGCCGCGACGTCGCGGTGGTGATCTCCTCCGACGCGGTCCACTACGGCGACGACTTCGGCTATGTGCCGTTCGGCCAGGGCGGCGTCGAGGCGTACGTCAAGGCGTGCGCGCAGGACCGCTCGTTGCTGACCGGCCCGCTCGCCGGGCCAGTCACGACCGCCAAGGTGGAGCGGTTCTACACCACCTGCGTCAACCCCGACCAGCCGTCGGAGTACCGCCTGACCTGGTGCGGTCGGTTCGCGATCCCGCTCGGTCTGCTCGCGCTCGAGCGGACGACCGCGGCGCTCGGGCTGCCGGTGCCGATCGGGCACCCGCTCGTCTACGGCACATCGATCGGCGCGCCCGAGCTGCCGGTGAAGGCGATCGGCATGGGCTCCACGGCGCCCGCCAACCTCTACCACTTCGTCGGCTACCCGTCGGAGGCGTACACCGTCGGCGAGTAGGAACCCCGGGGAACCACCTCGCGCTAGCGGAAGATCTCGGCGAAGAAGTCCTTCATCGCCTGCCACGAGCGGCGGTCGGCCTCGGCGTTGGACGCGGAGCCGCGCGAGTTGTCGTTGCCGGCCGCGGGGTTGGTGAAC
>JAKAFI010000206.1 GCA_021818005.1 Acidobacteriota bacterium
CACCTACTCGTTCGCCGAGATCCGCACCGGCCTCGAGGACGCCGGTTTCGCCGAGGTCCGCCTCCTCCAGGCCGACGAGCGGATGACCGGCCTCGTCGAGGCCTTCGTCCCGCCCGGCGCCTGACCGCCGGCGGCGGCGCCTCAGCGGCGGCGCACGACGAGCTCGATCCCGGCCGCCGAGAAGCGGCGGGCGACGACGATCTCCTCGCGCAGCGCGCGCTGCAGCGCCTCGCCTCCCTCGACCGGGAAGCGCAGCACCTCGAGGCCCGGCTGCGCCAGCACGGCGGCGGCAAGCGCGGCGCGCAGCTCGTCGAGGCCCTGCCCGGTGAGCGCCGAGATCGCGACGGTCGTGCGGCCGGGCGGGGCCGGCGGCGGGCCTTCGACCCGGTCGACCTTGTTGAGCGCCACGATGCACCCCTTCGGTTCGACCCCGAGGTCCTCCAGCACCTCCTCGCCGACCGCGAGCTGGTCGGCCCAGGCCGGGTGCGAGGCGTCGACGACGTGGACGACCACCTGCGCCAGCGCCGCCTCGGCGAGCGTGGCGCGGAACGACGCGACCAGGTGGTGGGGCAGCTTGCGGATGAACCCGACGGTGTCGGCGACCGTCACGGCGAGGCCGTCGCCGAGCTCGGCGCGGCGGGTGCGCGGGTCGAGCGTCGCGAACAGACGGTCTTCGACCAGCGTGGCGGTCCCGCTCAGCTGCTCGAACAGCGTGCTCTTCCCCGCGTTGGTGTAACCGACGAGCGCCACCCCCGGCAGCAGCGCGCGCCGCCGCCGCTGCACCTCGCGCTCGCGCTCCACCTCGACGAGGCGTTCGCGCAGCACGCCGATCCGCCGGCGGATCACCCGGCGGTCGCTCTCGAGTTGGGTCTCGCCGACGCCCCGCGTGCCGATGCCGCCGGCCTGGCGCGAGAGGTGCGCCCAGCGCCGGGTCAGGCGCGACATCTGGTAGGTGAGCTGCGCCAGCTCGACCTGGAGCTGCGCCTCGCGGGTACGGGCGCGCAGCGCGAAGATGTCGAGGATGACGCCGGCGCGGTCGAGCACCTTGACGTCCGCGGGCAGCGCCTCGTCGAGGTGGCGCGCCTGCGACGGCGAGAGGTCGTCGTCGAACACGATCAGCTTGGCGCCGTGCGCCGCGGCGAGGCCGGCCAGCTCCGTCACCTTCCCCTTGCCGATGAACGTCGCGGGGTCAGGCGACTTGCGCTCCTGCACCATGCGGGCCACGGCGACCCCGCCGGCCGTGTCCACCAGCTGCCCGAGCTCGTCGAGGTGCGCCTCGACGGCGGCGCGTTCCGCCTTGCCGGTGACCACCGCGACCAGCACCGCGCGCTCGCGGCCGGACCCGGAAGACGCACCGCCGTCATAGCCGCCGCTCACGGCCACAGGCGCCGGCTCACCGCGGGCAACGACCGGCCGCGATCCTGGCGTTCGGTCGCGCCCGTGTCCCTGACCCCTTGCCTGGCGTGGGGCCCGCGCCGTCTCGTGCTCTGCCATCGCCGCCATGCTAGACCAACCTCGGGCCGGGGCGCGAGGGCGCGTCCCACGCACCCGCCTCACGCCTGCGTCACCGGCCGGCCCGCACTCCTCCTCGCCGTCGCGCTCACGACCGCGGCGAGCGCGGCCGCCGATATGGCGCCTCCCACCAGCACCGCGAGCCGCCCAGGCGCCGGCGCGCCGACCACCAGCAGCCAGATGAACGCGGCCGCCGTGCACGCGTACACGTTGCCGCCGGAGACCGCGAAGACGGCGCTGAGCCCGGCGATCAGCACCAGGCCGAAGACGGCGCCCAGCAGCACGTCGCCGAGGCTCGGGCCGCCCGGGCCGACGTGGGGACGGAGGTGCAAGAGAAGGGCGACGATGACGCCGATGACCGTCACGACCGCGCCGCTGCGCGCCCACGGCCACCCGGTGCCGCGGTGCAGGCGCCCGTTGCCGTAGCCCTGGTACAGGAGTGCGGTGAAGAACGCCGAGAGGAGCACGGCCGCCAGGTGCGGCGCCGAGGCCCACGTCGGGACGGCCCGGTTGAGCGGGCCGGCGGCGAGTGCGACCACCCCCAGCAGCGGGGCCAGCGACACCGCGGAGCCGAGGGTCGCCCACACCGGTTGGACGAGGCCGAGGCGTCGCGCCAACTGCCACGGCGAACCGCCCTCGATCGCCGCCACGATCACGACCAGGACCGCGATCGCCACCGCCTCGGTGCCGCCCCAGGCGATCCGCCCGTGCTCCAGGCGCGCCGAGAACAGGTCGGTCACCGGGGCCAGGAGATAGAAGAACAGGCCTCCGAGGATCCGCGGGCCGAGCGCCCACCGCACCGCCTCGACGACCACCGCCACCGCCACGACCTCGACCACCACCCGAGCGGCGCGGTGCGACCTGTCGCCGGCCGTCGGCCCGGATTGCCCAACCGCGTCCATGTACTGCCTCCCGTCACGTTCGACCCGAGTTCGCAGCACGCCGGCGGCGCCAATCGCTCCCGGCCACGACCCGTCACGCTGTCCAGGACTTGGACGTATCCTATCACCACCCGCGCGCCGCACGGCGACGGAGCGCCGCCGGGGGGAGGTCGCGATGACCGTGAGCGAGATCGGGGGCTGGCTGGCGAGCAGGACTCGCGTGCTCGACGGCGCAACCGGCTCCGAGCTGCTGCGGCGCGGCGTCGAGCCGGCACGGACGCTGTGGGGCGTCGGGGCGCTCGAGGAGGCGCCCGAGGCCGTCCGCGCCCTGCATCGCGACTACGCGGCCGCCGGCGCCGAGGCCATCACCGCCGCCACGTTCCGCGTCGCGCCGTACGCGCTGCGCCGCGCCGGCATGGCGGAGCGCGCCGCCGAGCTCGCGGCGCTGGCCGTGCGCCTGGCGCGCGAGGGCGCGGCCGCCGCCGGGCGCGACGCGCTCGTCCTCGCCTCGCAGACCACCCTCGAGGACTGTTACCGGCCCGACCTCGTCCCCGACGACGCCACGCTTGCCCGCGAGCACGCCGCCACCTCGCAGGTCCTGGCGCAGGCGCGGCCCGACGCGATTCTCTTGGAGACGATCAACACCGCGCGCGAGGCCCGCGCCGCCGCGACGGCCGCGGCCGCGACCGGCCTGCCCGTGATCGTGAGTTTCGCCTGCCGCCGCGGCATGCTGCTCTCCGGCGAGGAACCCGGCGACGCCGCCGCCGAGGCCGCCGTCCCCGGCGTCGTCGCGATCGGCGTCAACTGCACTTCCGTCGAGGAGACGCTGTCGGCGCTGATCCGGGTCGCCGCCGCGACCGCGCTCCCGCTCGTCGCCTACGCCAACAACGCCTGGCACGCCGCCGACTCGCCGTGGCTGGCGGCCGAGCCGGTGCCGCCGGAGGAGTTCGCGTGCCGCGCCGCCGCCTGGACCGCGGCGGGCGCGCGCCTGGTCGGGGGGTGTTGCGGCACCGGCCCCGAGCACATCGCGGCGATCGCGGCCAGGCTCGCCCCCGAGCGGGGCTAGAATGCCGCTGTGCGCCAGCTTCCCGAGCCGTACGCCAGCCACCTGCCGCCGCTGCTTGCGGCCGCCCTCGCCGAGGACCTCCCGGACCTGACCGGGACCGCGGTGTTCGGCCCCGACGAGGCCACCACGGCGGTCCTGCTCGTCAAGGCGCCGGGCGTGCTCGCCGGCGTGCCGGCGTTCGCTGCCGCGTTCGAGTTCCTCGACGCGCGCTGCCGCGTTGAGGTGCACCGCGACGACGGCGATCCCGTCGCCCCGGGCCAGCAGGCCGTCACCGTCCGCGGCCCGGCGCGAGCGCTGCTCGCGGCCGAGCGCACGGCGCTCAACTTCGTCACCCGGCTCTCCGGCGTCGCGACGCTCACCCGCCGCTTCGTCGACGCGGTCGCGGGGACGCGCTGCACGGTCCTCGACACGCGCAAGACGACCCCCGGGTGGCGCGCCCTGGAGAAGCACGCGGTCCGCTGCGGCGGCGGTTCCAACCACCGCATGGGCCTGTTCGACGCGGCGATGCTCAAGGACACCCACCTCGCCGCCGCCGGCTCGATCACCGCCGCGGCGGCGAAGGTTCGCGAACGTTGGGGCGGCGCGGTGCCGCTCGTGGTCGAGTGCGCCGATCTCGCGATGGTCGAGGAAGCGCTGGCCTGCAAGGTGGAGCACGTCATGCTCGACAACATGGATCTCGCGGCGGTGCGCGCCGCCGTTGCCCTGGTCGCCGGGCGCGCCAAGGTCGAGGTTTCCGGCGGCGTCAGCCTGGCCACGGTGCGTGCGCTCGCCGAGACGGGCGCCGATTTCGTGTCGGTCGGCGCCCTGACCCACTCCGCGCCGGCGCTCGACCTCTCCCTGAAGGTGCGGCCGTGAGCCTCGCCGACCGCGAGCGCTGCGACGTCCTGATCCTGGGGACCGGCGTGGCCGGCCTCGCCGCCGCTCTGACCGCCGCGCGCGGCGGCGCCGAGGTGCTGCTTCTCTGCCGCACCCCCGACCCGGCGGCGACCAACACCTGGCGCGCCCAGGGCGGCATCATCTTCCGCGGCGAGGGGGATTCCCCCGATCTGCTCGCCAACGACATCCTCACCGCCGGCGCCGACTACGGCTTCGCCGAGGCGGCGCACTTTCTCGCCGAGGAGGGGCCAAAGGCCGTGCAGGAGTGGCTCCTCGACCGCCTCCACGTGCCGTTCGACCGGCGCCCCGACGGCACGCTCGACCTGGCGCTCGAGGGCGCGCACTCGGTGCCGCGCATCATCCACGCCGCCGACAAGACCGGCGCCGCGATCGAGCAGGCGCTGCTCGCCGAGGTGCAGCGGACGCCGGGGGTCCGCATCGAGCCGAACGCGCAGGCGATCGACCTGCTGACGACCCACCACCAGTCCCGCCGCGCCGTGGACCGCTACGCGCTCGACAACCGCTGCCTCGGCGCCTACGTGATCGAGACCGCAACCAGCCGCGTGCACACGGTGCTCGCGGCCGCGACCGTGATCGCAACCGGCGGCGCCGGGGCGCTCTACATCCACACCTCGAACCACCCGGGCTCGATCGGCTCCGGGTTCGCGATGGCGTTGCGCACCGGGGCGCGCCTGCTCAACCTCGAGTTCATCCAGTTCCACCCCACCTGCCTGTTCGTCCCCGGCGCGCCGCGCTTTCTCATCACCGAGGCGCTGCGCGGCGCCGGTGCGCACCTGGTCAACCACGAGGGCGAGCGGTTCATGCTCAAGAGCCACCCGCTCGGCGAGCTGGCGCCGCGCGACGTGGTCGCGCGCGGGATCGTCGACGAGCTGCACCGCACCGACTCGGAGTGCGTCTTCCTCGATCTCGGCGAGCGCGGCGACGAGCTCGCGGCGCGCTTCCCCAACGTCAGCGAGAACTGCCTCGCGTACGGCATCGACATCCGCCGCGAGCGCATCCCGGTGGTGCCGGCGGCGCACTACACCTGCGGCGGCATCGTCTCCGACCTGGCGGGGCGCACCACCGTCCCCGGCCTGTACGTGGCCGGCGAGGCCGCGTGCACGGGGGTCCACGGCGCCAACCGCCTGGCCTCCACGTCACTGCTCGAGGGGCTGACGTTCGGCCTGGCGGCGGGCCGAGACGCGGCCGAGCGGGCCCACCGCGAACCGCTCGCGGACAGCCTCGCCGCGGTCATCCCCGACTGGGAGCCGGTCCCCGGCCCGTCGAACGAGGACCCCGCGCTGATCGCGCAGGACTGGTCCGCGCTGCGACACACGATGTGGAACTACGTCGGCATCG
>JAKAFI010000207.1 GCA_021818005.1 Acidobacteriota bacterium
GGCGATCGAGACGAAGCGCTGCCCGTCGTAGATGAGCTTCTCGTAGATCTCGTCCGAGATCACCCAGATCTGCTCGCGCACGCACACCTCGGCGATCTCTTCGAGCTGTTCGCGGGTGTACGTCGCGCCGCTGGGGTTGCACGGGTAGTTGAGGATGATCGCCTTGGTGTTGGGCGTGATCGCCGCCGCCAGGTCGCGCGCCTGCAGGCGGAAGTCGTTCTCCTCGTGCGTCGGGACGATCACCGGGTTGGCCTTCGCGAGCTTGACCTGGTCCGGGTAGGAGACCCAGTACGGCGCCGGAATCAGGATGTCGTCGCCCTCGTCGTAGAGCGCCATCGCGACGTTGAACAGCGAGTTCTTCGCCCCGGCCGAGACGATGATCTCGTCCGGCGAGTAGGCGAGGCCGTTGTCGCGCTCGAGCTTGCCGCAGATCGCCTTCTTGAGTTCGGGGATGCCGTCGTTGGCGGTGTACTTGGTGAAGTTCGCGTCGAGCGCCGCCTTCGCGGCGCGCTTGACGACCTCCGGGGTCGGGAAGTCGGGCTCGCCGACGGAGAAGTCGACGACGTCGATCCCCTGCGCCCGCATCTGCGTCGCCCGCGCGTTGATGCGCAGCGTCGGCGACAGCGCGATGCGGTTGGCGCGCTCGCTCAGCATCGCGGCCTCCCCGCCTCCCGGCCGGCAGCACGGCGCGGGCGGGGGCGGCCCCCGCGGCTAGGCATCCTTCTTCTCCCCCTTCTCCCCGCGCTTGACCAGCTCGGCGAGCTTGATGCCGGTGAGCGACTCGACCACCTCGGGGAGCTGCGCCAGGACGCTGCCGACCTGCCCGGTCAGCTTGGAGGCGCCGTTCGCGTCGCCGACCATGACGATCTTGTCCACCTTGGCGAGCGGCTCGGACACGGCCCGGGCCAGCTCGGGCAGCTGCTGGATCACCATCTCGGCGAGCCCGGCGTCGGTGTACTGCTTCCACGCCTCGGCCTTGCGCTGCATCGCGTCGGCCTCGGCCTTGCCCCGGGCGGTAATCGCCTCGGCCTCGGCCGTCCCGTACAGGCGGATGCCGGCTGCCTTCCCCTTCGCCTCGAGCTCCTTCTGGTAGGCGTCGGTCTCGGCCTCGAGCTTGGCCTGGTAGTGCATCGCCTCGGCGGGCCGCTTGACCGTCGCCTCGAGCTCCTTCTCGCGGCGGACGATCTCCTGCTCCTCGACCCTGGCGGCGAGCTCCTTCTCGGCGAGGCGCACCGCGTATTCCTGCCGCTTGAGCGCCTCGGAGAGCTTGGCGCGCTCGAGGTCGTACGCCACGTCGGCGGCGGCGCGCTTGGTGTTGACGGAGGACTGGAAGTCGGCGCGCTGCATCTCGAAGTCGCGCGTCGCCTTGGCGAGCTCGGCTTCGGCCTGCAGGCGGGCGATGTCGCCCTGCTTGCGGTACTCGGAGGCCTGGATCGCGGCGTCGCGCTCGGTCTCGGCCTGGGCGAGGGTGGCGTCGCGCTTGACCTCGGCGATGCGGCGGGCGCCGAGCGAGGCCAGGTAACCTTGCGCGTCGGAGATGTCCTTGAGCGCGAACGAGAGCAGCTCGAGGCCGAGGCGCTCGAAGTCCTCGCCGGCCGCCTGCCGCACCCGCGCGGCGAAGGTGTCGCGGTCGGTGTAGATCTCCTCCACCGACATCGTGCCGAGCGCGGCGCGCATATGCCCCTCGAGCACCTCCTGCGCCACCGAAGTGATTCCGGCGGCGCCCTTGGAGAGGAAGTTCTCCACCGCCCGGGGGAGGAGCGTCGCGTCGCTCGCGGCCTTGACCTGGCCGAACGCTTCGGCGGCGATCATCACGCCCTGGGCCGTGAGCGCCTCGGGGCAGCGCACCGAGATCGAGAACACCTCGAGGGGCAGCGTGTCCACCGTCTCGACGAGCGGCATCACGAACGTGCCGCCGCCGACCTGCAGGCGGTAGCCGACCGTGCGCTGCGTGCCGTCCCGCTCCGTCACCTTCGAGGTCCGCCCCGAGATGACGAGCACCTGGTTGGGGCCGACCTTGCGGTAGTTGAACGCCCACAGACCGATGAAGAGCAGGATGACGACGACGACGACGGCGCCGATGATCCACGGGAGCAACGCCATGGCTTCCTCCTCCGTCCGGCCGGACGGATGCCGTCACCTTAGAACAAGTTCCACGTGCGTACAAGGCGGGTCGCAAGAGACCGGGGCTCGGGGCTCGGGGCTCGGGGCTCGGGGCTCGGGGCTCGGGGCTCGGGGCTCGGCGAGGGACAACGTTGACCGCGATTCCGTCTTCCCTCTTCCCTTTCCCTTCTTCCCTTTGCCTGCCACTCTTCACTTCCTGCGCCCCTCTGCTCCGCTGCTCCTCTACTTCCCTGCTCCCATGCTCCTCGGCGCCGCTGCGCTTCGTCCCCCGCGTGCTAGCATCCGGACGGCGCTATGCCGTACACGTTCGTCGAGATCGAGGCCACGCGCGGGCGGCGGATCGTGCTGCTGTTCGCCACCCTGCTCGTGGTCTACCTCGTCGGCGCGGCGTTCGTCGGCCTGGCGCTGCTCTTCCCCCTGCTGCCGTTCGGCGCCCTGGTGGGCGTGCGCCTCGATCAAGCCTCGCCCGGGTCGTGGTCGCTCGTGACCCCCGTGCTCATCGTGATCGCCGTGGCGGTCGCCGCCACGTTGCTGCACTGGTCTCTCTCCGTGCGCCACATGGTGAGCCGCACGCTCGACGTGATCGGGGTGCAACGCCTCGACCCGATGGACGACTACCACCGCCAGCTCGGGAACGTCGTCTCCGAGGTCGCGGTCGCGACCGGCGGGCGCCGGATCGAGGCGGTCGCGGTCCCGGCGCGCTGGCTGAACGCGTTTGCGGTGGCGGACTTCTCCGGCCGGGCGGTGATCGGGGTCTCCGAGGGGCTGCTCGTGCGCCTCGACCGCGACGAGCTCGAGGCGGTCGTCGGGCACGAAGCGGCCCACCTCGTCGCCGGCGACTCGCTGCTCGCGACGGTCTCGTGCTCGATGGCCGCGGTGTGGGCCGGGTGCCTGCAAGCGCTCGCCCCCGACCGCGAGACCGCCTCGTTCGAACCCGGCGCGCGTACGCCGCAGGGCTCGCTCCCGGTGCTCGGCGCCGTGGCCGCGATGCGCGGCCTCACCTACCTGCTCAACGCCTGGCTCTCGCGCGAACGCGAGTACCGCGCCGACGCCACCGCGGTGCGGCTGACCCGCAACCCGCTCTCGCTCGCCCAGGCGCTGCATGCGATCGCCGCCGACCCGCACCACGCGTTCATCGCCGGCGGTGAGCTCGCACCGCTGTTCATCGTCGGCGCCGACCCGGGCGAGGCGGGGGCGCTGACGGGAATGACCTCGACGCACCCACCGGTCGAGCGGCGGATCGAGGTCCTGCTCGGCATGGCGCACGCCGGCCAGGAGGCGCTCGGCGACCACGCGCCGCGCCCCGCCCCGGTCGACGACGTCGCGGTCGGTCCGCCGGCCCCGCCGCAGCGCTGGTTCGCCCGCGAGGGGCTGATCTGGCGCGGCCCGTTCACTGCGCCCGAGCTCGTCGCGCTGCCGTGGTTCGGGGCGTTTACGCCGGTGTCGCAGGGCGACGCGCGGCTCGCCGCCCCGGCGTGGGAGCAGCCCGAGATCAACCGCGTGCTCAAGCGCATCGACGCCCCGCCGGCCGCCGTCGGCGGCTGCCCCGCGTGCGGCGGGGCGCTGCGCGAGGTCGTCTACCGGGGCGTCCGCCTGCACAAGTGCGCCGCGTGCGCCGGCCGCCTCGTCACCCGCGAGCGCTTTGCGCGCATCCTGGCGCGCGGCGAGCAACCGCCGTCCGCCGAGGTGCACGCCCTCGCCGTGCAGCTCGTCCGCGAGCACGTCGTTCGCCGCGGCCCCGCGGTGCCGCTGCGCGAGAACCAGGATCCGCGGCGGCGCTGTCCGGCGTGCGGCGCCGCGATGGTGCCGTTCCCCTACCAGGCGATCCTGCCGCACCGCATCGTCATCGACCGCTGCGACCCGTGCGGCCTGCTCTGGTTCGACGGCAAGGAGCTCGAGGTGATCCAGGACGTTCTCGCGCTCTTCGGCGGTTAGACCGGGCACCGGAAAGACCGTGGTCCGTGGTCCGTGGTCCGTGGTCCGGGAAAAACAGTACCTCAGCGGCAGGGCGGAGGGGTTACGGCGTGTAGCCGCGCCGCCGGCTGTCGCCCGTGCGGCCGCGCCGGCGGACCGCCGCGTGGCCTCGAGTGCGTTACCTACCAGCACTCTCGACCGAAGGCAGGGCCGCGCCACTCGCGGCGTGTAGCCGCGCTGCCGCCGTTGGGCCAGATGCAAGGCGGACGAGGCGGGAGGAGCGGAGCGTGCCTGGAAGGCACGTGAGCATCCGATCCGCCGAGTCCAACGCAGCAGATGGTCCGACGCCGGCAGCGCTCATAGCAGACGGTCCGCTCTCGGCGGCGCCCGGGTATACTTCGCGGCTCGGAGGTGGCGTGGCCCTCGAACTCTGGCTCGTCCGTCACGGCGAGACCGCCTGCTCCCGCGACGGCGTCATCGCCGGCTGGACCGACGTCCCGCTGACCGCGAACGGCGCTGCGCAGGCAGAGGCGCTGCGCCCGCTGCTCGCCGGCGAGCGGTTCGCCGGCGTCTGGTCCTCCGACCTGCAGCGGACCGTGACCACCGCCCGTCTCGCCTGGGGCGAGGCGACCGCCGACGCGCGCCTGCGCGAGGTCAACTTCGGCGAGTACGAGGGCCGGGCGTGGGCGACCCTCGACCCCGCCGTCCGCGGCGCGATCGCGACGTTCGACGGCTTCCGGCCCGCGCGCGGCGAGTCGTTCGACGAGACGTTCGCACGCGTCGCCACGTTCCTCTCTGAGCTCCCGGACGGCCGCCACCTCGTCTTCACCCACGGCGGCGTCATCCGCCTCCTGACCCGCGCCGCCGGTCAGGACGGGTTCGTGCCTACCGGCACCGTGGTCGGCCTCGACTGGAGCCGGCGCGCCGTGCTGTTCACCCGCGAGTCCTCGATCGCCAGCCCGCGGCCGTTCGACGAGTAGGGCCCGCGGTGCCGCGCCGGCGGCCGCGGCCGCACCGAGGGCGGCGACACAGCGACCCTGCGCCCGCGCGCGACGGCTGCAGCGCCTGCGAACCCCTCAGTTCCGTTTCGGGTGGCGACCGAACAGCCCGGCGAGCAAACGCCGGAAGAACCCGGGCCGCGCGGTCGGGACGCCGTCCCCCTGCGCGACCGGCAGCGCCAGCCAGCCGTTGTGGAGGTGGCAGGTCGCGCGCGGCGCCCGTCCGGCGAGGAAGAGCTCCTCCACGACCTCGGGGCAGCGGGTGGTCGCGAGCTCGCCCGACGCCGGGTCGACGAGCGCCCGCACCAGGCCGCCGGGCTCGACGAACGCCGGGTAGCCGCCGGGAGGCCGGACGGCGCGGGTGAACCGCGACCAGATGGGGAGCGCCGCGCGCGCTCCGGACAGGCCGGCCGGGGCGTCGTCGTCGCGGCCCGTCCAGACCACGGTGACGCGGTCGGGCGAGTACCCCGCGAACCACGCGTCGCGCCCCCCGTTCGTGGTGCCGGTCTTGCCGGCGAGGGGGTCGAGGACGCCGAGGGCGCGCGCGGCCGCGCCGGTGCCGCGGTCGAGCACGCCGCGCAGCACGTCGGTGACGAGGAAGGCGACCGGCGCCGGC
>JAKAFI010000208.1 GCA_021818005.1 Acidobacteriota bacterium
ATCAAGGACAAGCTCGTCGAAGGACTCGCGGACTCCGAGGGCAACCGGCGCGCGACCGCGCTGCGCGACAAGATCGACGCGGCCAAGCTCACCACCGACGCGCAGTGGCAGGCGTTGGCCGGCGACGTGGTCACCTCCAACGTGACGCCGTTCTTCAGCGCGAACGACCAGGACATCCCCGGCCTCGGGCGTGATCCCGAGCTGCTCGCCGAGGTGAGCTCCGCGAAGGAAGGGTTCATCGGCGGCCCGCGGCGCAGCGACCGCGGCTGGATCGTCTACCGCGTGAGCCAGGTCCGTCCGGCGGGCACCACCCCGTTCGCCGAGGCGAAGGACGAGGCGATGGACGGCGCCAGGCGGAGCAAGGCGCTGGCGGCGCTGCGGAGCGAGCTCGAGGCCAAGCGCGCCGCGCTCGCGGCGGCGCCGTTCGCGAGCCAGGCCGCGGCGCTCGGCGGCACCGCGCAGAGCGTGGCGGACCACAAGCGCGGCACTCCGATCGCGGGGATCGGGATGGCGCCGGCGCTCGACGACGCCGTCTTCGCGACCGCGGTCGGCACGCTCACGCCGGCCGTCAACGTCGGCGAGCGCGGCGTCGCAATCGCCAAGGTGACCGCCAAGAAGGCCTTCGACGCGCAGGCGTTCGCCGCCGCCAAGGCTTCGTTGCGCGAGAGCATGGTGCAGGAGGCGATGCAGCGGCTGATCAGCTCGATGGTGGCCGAGGCGAAGCGCGAGAACCCGGTGGTCATCAACCCCGAGGTCGTGAACCGCTTCAAGCCGAAGCGCGGATGATCGGTCACCTGGAGGGACGGGTCCTCGAGCTGCAGCCGGGCCTCGTAGTGCTCGAGGCGGGCGGGGTCGGGTACGAGGTCCACCTCCCGGTGTCGGCGCACCCGTTCCTCGCGGGGCGCGAGCGGGCGGCGCTGTTCGTCCACACCCACGTGCGCGAGGACCAGCTGGCGCTCTACGGCTTCCCGAGCCGGCGCGAGCGCGACACCTTCCGCCTCCTCCTCGGCGTCGCGGGCGTGGGGCCGCGCACCGCGCTGGCACTGCTCTCCGGCCTGACACCCGACGAGCTCGCGGCTGCGGTCGAGTCGGAGCAGTGGCGGCGGCTCGCCGCGGCGCCCGGGATCGGCAAGCGGACGGCGGAGCGGCTGATCGTCGAACTCAAGGGCAAGCTCGAGGCGACCGGGCGGGAGAGCGTGAGTCCGCGCCAGGACGCCGTGTCCGCCCTGGTCAACCTCGGCTATTCGTCGCGCGCCGCCGAGGAGGCGGTTGGCGAGCTGCTGCGCGGCCGGCCGGAGATGGGGCTCGACGAGCTCCTGCGCCGCGCGCTGCAGGCACTCGGCCGCTAAAGGCCGGGGCCCGGGGTCCGGGCTTCGGAAAGAGCGTGGTTCGTGGATCGCGGGAGCGTGAAGGCTGAGGAGCGGAAGAGCTTTGGAGTGAAAAGTTGAGAGTGAAAAGTGAAGAGTTAGAGACGGCCATTTCCTCGCTTCACCAACTCTTTTCACTTTTCACTATTCACTCTCAACTGTCTCAACTGTCGTGAGGCTCAGTCGCCGGGGGCGACGGGGTGACGGGGGAGCATGACGGCGACACGCTCGCCGGCGGCGCGCGCCGTGACCGGCAGGAACCCGGCCGGGTCGCCGTCGAGCTGGTACGGCACGCCCTCGCCGGCGAGGTGCACCTCGGTGGCGCTGCGCCGGTCCACCCCTGGCATGTTCAGGTGGCGTCCCGAGGGGATGGCGAAGAAGAACGGCACCGCGGCGGCGCGGCCGTGGCGCTCGAGCGTCACGACCTCGAAGCCGGTGGCGAAAGGATCCGCGCCCGGCGTCGCGGAATACGGCCCGCCGTAGCAGCGCCCGTTCCCGACGATGCACCAGGAGGCGTCGAGCGCTTGGCCGTCGACCTGCACCGTGAAGCGCGGCAGGCGGGCGTGGAGGAACTCGACCATCGCCTGCGCGCCGATCCCCGCCTTCCCGGCCAGGCGTTTCAGCATCTCCGGCAGGTTGGCGAGGATGAGCGCGTCGGGTCCGGCGGAGAGCATGAGGAGGAAGAGCTGGCCCGCGTCGGTGCGCCCCACCGTCATCTCGCGCCGCTCGCCGCCGAGCTGTTCGCACAGCGCCGCGACGGGTTCGCGCGGGATGCCGAGCTCGTACGCGAGAACCGAGGTCGTGCCGCCGGGGAGCGCGACGAGCGCCGTGGGGCGGCCGACCAGGCCGCGCGCCGCCTCGTTGTAGGTGCCGTCGCCGCCCCACACCGCGAGCAGCGGGTGCCCGTCCCGCGCCGCCCGCGCCGCCAGCTCCGCCGCGTGGCCGGGCGCCTCGGTGGGCCACCACTCGAGGCGCCAGCCGCGCTCGGCGGCGGCGGCCTCGAGCGCGGCGCGGGGCACGCTGGCGCGGCCGCCGCGCGCGACCGGGTTGATCACCACCGGGAGCGTGTTCACGGCTCCCCTGGCGGGAACAGGTCGCTCTGGGCACCGGCCGCCGCCGGATAGCCGAGGTGGCGGCGGGCGCGGTCGGTGACGACGCGGCCGCGCGGCGTGCGCTGCAGGAAGCCGAGCTGCAGCAGGTACGGCTCGTAGATGTCCTCGATCGTCCCCTCGTCCTCCCCGAGGCTCGCCGCCAGCGCCTTGAGCCCCACCGGGCCGCCGCGGTAGTGCTCGATCGCGGTCGCGAGCAGGCGGCGGTCGAGCTCGTCGAGACCGAACTCATCCACCTCGAGGCGCTCGAGACCGTAGCGTGCGGTGGCGATGGAGATCGCCTCCTCGGCGCGAGCGTGGGCGAAATCGCGCACCCGTCGCAGCAGGCGGTTGGCCACGCGCGGGGTGCCGCGGGCGCGGCGGGCGATCTCCTCGCCGGCGGCGTCCTCGATCGCCGCGCCGAGCAGGCCGGCCGAACGCCGCACGATCGCGGTCAACGCGTCCGCCCCGTAGAACTCCAGGCGGTGGACGATGCCGAAACGGTCACGCAGCGGCGCCGAGAGCAACCCGGCGCGCGTCGTCGCGCCGATCAGCGTGAACGGCGGCAGCGGCAGCCGCATCGTGCGCGCCCCCGGCCCCTGGCCGACGACGAGGTCGAGGGTGAAGTCCTCCATCGCCGGGTACAGGATCTCCGCCACGGTCGGCGCCAGGCGGTGGATCTCGTCCACGAACAGGACGCCGTGCGGCTCCAGGTTGGTGAGGATCGCGGCGAGATCGCCGGCGCGCTCGAGCACCGGGCCCGAGGTGATCAGCAGCGGCGCGCCCATCTCGGCCGCGATGATGTGGGCGAGGGTGGTCTTGCCGAGACCGGGGGGGCCGAACAGCAGCACGTGGTCGAGCGACTCGGCGCGCGCCCGGGCGGCGGCGATGAACACGCCGAGGTTCGCGGTGATCTTCTCCTGCCCGATGTATTCGGACAGCGTGCGCGGCCGCAGGCTCTCCTCGAACCGTTCCTCGGCGGGGTCGCGGGTCGGCGTCAGGACGCGCTCGTGCACGCCCCATGGTACAGCGCCGTCCGGTGCCCCGCGAGTGCGGCAGTGGCAAATAGAACGGCGTCGCCGGTCAGGACGGGGGTCAGGGATCAGGGATCAGGGGTTAGAAACGACCGGGAACTCGGCTTTCTCGAGACGGCTCGATGGGTGGGGTCCCCGATCCACGCCCTGCTTCGTTCCCGGACCCCTGACCCCTGAACCCTGGCCCCACTCTTTCTCGATCCACGGACCACGGACCACGGACCACGTGTATCTGCTAGCATCTCCCGACCCGGAGGTTCCCGTGTCGTCCTCGCTCGACGCCATCCTCAAGCCGCGCTCGCTCGCCGTGATCGGGGTGTCGTCGCGCGCCGAGTCGCTGTCGGGGCGCCTACTCGGCAACCTGCGCGCCGCCGGCTACACCGGCGCCGTATACCCGATCAACCCGAAGGTGACCGCGGTGGGGCCGCTGCCCTGCTACCCGAACCTGGGCGCGCTCCCGGCCGTGCCCGACCTCGCGGTCGTGATGGTGCCGCGCGACGCCGTCGCGACAACGGTCGACGAGTGCCTCGATGCCGGCATCGGCGGCCTCGTGGTGATCACCGCCGGCTTCCGCGAGGGCGGCGAGGAGGGCGCCGCGCTCGAGCGCGAGCTGCTGGCTCGCGTGCGTGCGGCCGGCGTGCGCATGGTCGGCCCGAACTGCATGGGGGTGATCAACACCGACCCCGATGTGCGCCTCGACGCCTCGTTCACCCCGGCCCCGGCGCGGCCGGGCGCGGTTGCGTTCGCCTCGCACTCGGGCGCGCTCGGGGTCGCCATGCTGGAGGCCGCGAGGGAGGTCGGGCTCGGTTTCTCGCAGTTCGTGTCGCTCGGCAACAGCGCCGACGTGAACGCCAACGACCTGCTCGAGACGTGGGAGCGGCACGAGCCGACACGGGTGATCATGCTCTACCTCGAATCGCTCCCGGAGCCGTCGCGGTTCCTCGCGCTGGCCCGGCGGATCGGGCGCACAAAGCCGATCGTGGTCTTCAAGGGCGGGCGTACGGCCGCCGGCCAGCGCGCCGCCGCGTCGCACACCGGCGCGCTCGCGACCGGCGACACCGCGGCCGACGCGCTGCTGCGCCAGGCCGGCGTGCTGCGCGCCGCTACGCTCGAGGAGATGTTCGCGCAGGCGCAGGCGCTGGCGGCCGGCCGCCGGAGCCGTGGCCGCCGCGTGGCCATCGTCACCAACGCCGGGGGACCGGCGATCGCCGCCGCCGACGCCCTCGCGGACCGGGGTCTCGAGCTGGCACGGCTGGCGCCAGCGACCGAGGCGGAGCTGCGCAGCTTCCTGCCCCCCGCGGCCGCGGTCGCGGACCCCGTGGACATGCTCCCCTCGGCCACGCCCGACGACTTCCGCCGCGCCGTCGAGCTGGCCTTCGCCGACGCGGGCGTTGACGCCGTGCTCACGATCACAGTCACGCCGATCACGGTCACGCCGCCGACGATCGCGGCCTGGATCGCGGCCGCCCGCAACCCGGTGGAGAAGCCGCTGCTGTCGGTGCTCATGACGGCGCCGGATTTCTTCCCCGAGGCGCGCGCGGTCCCCGGCGTGCCGCCGCTGTACCGCTACCCGGAAACGGCGGTGGCCGCGCTCGGCGCGGTGGTCCGCCACGGCGAGCGCGCGGCCGCAGAGGCGGACACGCCTCCCGTGACGATGGGCCGGAGCGGCGTGATCGAACGCGCGCTCGAGCGCGGCCCCGGCTACCTGCCGCCGGACGAGGCGTTCGCGGCGCTCGTCCAGGCGGGGATCGCGGTGGCGCCGTTCCGTGTCGTCCGCAACCCCGATCGGCTTGCCGCGGCAGCGGCCGAGCTCGGCTTCCCGGTCGTGCTCAAGGCGTTCGGCGAGGCGCTGGTGCACAAGAGCGAGCTGGGCGCGGTCGCGCTCGGCCTCGGCGACGGCGGTGCGCTGGCGGCGGCGGCCGCGGCGATGGCGGCGCGCCTCGCCGCCGCCGGCGTGCACCCCGACGGTTACCTGTTGCAACGCCAGATCTCCGGCGGCCGCGAGACGATCCTCGGCGTGACCCGGGACCCGGCCATCGGTCCGCTGGTGATGGTCGGGCTCGGCGGCGTCGCGGTCGAGGTGTGGCACGACGTCGCCTTCCGCGTCGCGCCGATCGCGGAGGCGGACGCGCGCGCGATGGTCGCCGAGCTGC
>JAKAFI010000209.1 GCA_021818005.1 Acidobacteriota bacterium
CCTCGGCCGTCTCGCGGCTGACCGCGCCGTGCGCCGCGAGCAGCGCGTCGGGCACTCCGAGCAGGCGGCGCTTGAGGTCGTCGGCGTAGCTCACCACGCCCCCGAGGTACCCGGCGCTCGACCCGGGTACCGAAGTGATCGCGGCGCCGATCAGCCCGCCGGTGCACGACTCGGCGGTCGCGAGCCGCCAGCCGCGCGCCTGCAACCGCCCCAGCACCACACCGGGGAGGGTGTCGGCGTCGCGCCCGTACAGGTCGGCGCCCGCAACCGCCGTGAACGCGGCCTCCATCGCGGCGAGGTCGTCTGCGCCCCTCTCGCCGGAGGCGGAGAGGACGAGCAGGACCTGGCCGCGCGCGGCCAGGATCGTGGCGCGCTCGCGCCCGAACCGCTCGTACAGCGGCGCGACCCGCTCCTCGACCTGCGACTCGAAGACCCCGGCGAGGCGCAGCGTGCGCGTCACGATGCCGGCGGCGGCTGCCCACCGTGGGAGGAGGTGCGTCACCAGGATCTGCTCGAGCTCGGGCGGCACCCCGGGGAGCAGGACGACGGTTCCCCCGCCGGCGCGCAGCAGCTGTCCGGGCGCGGTCCCGACCGGGTTCTCCAGCACCTCGGCGCCGGCGACGACATCGGCCATCCGGCGGGCGACCGCCGGCAGCTCGCGGCCGCGCCGCCGGAAACGTTCGACCAACGCGCCCTCCAGGCGCCGGTCACGGACGATCCCGAGGCCGAGCGCCTGCGCCGCCGCCTCGCGCGTGACGTCGTCGGCGGTGGGGCCGAGCCCGCCGCTGACCAGGACCAGCTCGGCGCGGGTCAGCATCTCCTTGATCGCCGTCGCGATCGCCCCGGTTTCGTCCTCGACGCAGCGCTTCTCGATGAACGCGAGGCCGCACGGGGCGAGCAGGCGGGCCGCCAGGACCGAGTTGGTGTCGAGCCGGTCGGTGCGCAGCAGTTCGGAGCCGACGGCGAGGAAGGCGGCACGCCGGGACGCGGTCATGCCGGGATTGTAGCCCGCTCCGGGCTCGGGGCTCGGGGCTCGGGGCTCGGGGCTCGGGGCTCGGGGCTCGGGGCTCGGGGCTCGGGGCTCGGGGCTCGGGAAGGACAAAACGTTGGCGCTGGCTTCGTCTTCCCTCTTACCTCGACCCTCTTCCCTCTACCGTCTGTTCCCGGATCCCGAACCCCGAGCCCCGGACCCCGGTATCTTCCGGGCGGGGGATTGCGGCCGCGGACGAGGTGGGGTCAAATGGAGGCATGGACCGCGATCAGCTCGTGGCGTACCTCGACGACCTGCTCGAGGCGGAGTCGCTCCAGGATGTGGGCGTCAACGGCCTCCAGGTCGGCGGGCGGCGCGAGGTCGAACGGATCGCGACCGGCGTCTCGGCCTCGGCCGAGCTGTTCACCCGGGCCGCCGAGTGGGGCGCCGACGCGGTGCTCGTGCACCACGGCCTGCTCTGGCGCGGCGAAGAGCCGGCGCGGGTCGTGGGCTCCCGGCGCAACCGCCTGGGGCTCCTGCTCGAGAACGACCTCAACCTGATCGCCTACCACCTCCCCCTCGACCGCCACCCCGAGCACGGTAACGCCGCCATCCTCGCCCGACAGCTCGGGCTCGAGCAGCTCGAGCCGTTCGGGTCGTTCGGCGGGGTGCCGCTCGGTTTCGCCGGGGTCTTCCCGACGCCGCTCCCGGACGACGAGTTCTTCGCCCGCGTGCGGGTCGCGTGCGGCCAGCAGCCGCAGGTCTTTCTCGGAGGCCCGGACGTGGTCGCCTCGGTCGGGATCGTGACCGGGGGGGCGCCGACCGCGTTCGACGAAGCGGTCGCCGCGGGGCTCGACGCCTTCGTCACCGGCGAGGCGCGTGAGTGGGTGATGCACCGCGCCGAAGAGGACGGCGTCCACTTCATCGCCGCCGGCCACTACGCCACCGAGCGCTTCGGCGTCCGCTCGTTGGGGGAGTTCCTCGGCAAGCGCTTCGACCTCGAGGCCCGCTTCTTCGACGTCCCCAACCCGGTGTGAGGGGCACGGCGGCCGGGCCGCACCCCGCCGAATTGGATGTTCCGACCCGGCTCGAGCTGCGCTACCCTTGGGCGTCGGCACCGCGCCCCGCGAGCCCGGCAACGGCGGCATCGGCGCCGGAGGAGGAGTTGGCATGGAGATCGTGGACAGGTCTGTCGCCCGCCTCCCGCAGGAACCCCTGGACCCCGCCAAACTGGGGTTCGGACGCACCTTCTCGCCCAACATGTTCATGGTGGAGTGGGACGAGGGGATGGGGTGGCACGACGCGCGGATCGTCCCGTACGGGCCGCTGCAGCTCGCGCCGTCGGCGATGGTGCTGCACTACGGCCAGGAGATCTTCGAGGGGCTGAAGGCGTTTCGCCAGCCCGACGGCCGCGTCAAGCTCTTCCGCCCGGACCGCAACGCAGCGCGCCTCAACGCGTCTGCGCGCCGCCTCTCGATGCCGGAGATCCCGGCCGAGCTGCAGCTCGAGGCAATGAGCAAGCTCGTCGCGACCGACCGCGCCTGGGTGCCGGCGGCCCCCGGCTCGCTCTACATCCGGCCGGCGATGATCGCCACCGAGGAGGGCCTCGGGGTCCACTCCTCCTCGCGTTTCCTCTACTTCATCATCACCGGGCCGACCGGGGCGTACTTCGCCAACGGCGGCGGCACGGTGCGCATCATGGTGGCGCGCGACTGGGTGCGCGCCGCGCCCGGCGGCACCGGCGGCGCCAAGACCGGCGGCAACTACGCAGCCTCCCTGCTCGCGGGCGCCGTCGCCAAGCAGAAGGGGTGCGACCAGGTGCTCTGGCTCGACGCCGTCGAGCGCCGTCACGTCGAGGAGGTCGGCGCCATGAACCTGGCGTTCGTCCTCGACGGGATCGTGACCACGCCGCCGACCTCGGGCACGATCCTCGCGGGGATCACACGCGAGAGCATCGGCGTGCTCTGCCGCGAGCTCGGCATGCCGTTCGTCGAGCGCGCGATCCACATCGAGGAGATCTTCCAGGGACTTGCGTCCGGCGACTGCAGCGAGATCTTCGGGTGCGGCACCGCGGCCGTCGTCTCGCCGGTCGGCGAGCTGGTCGACGGCGAAACCGTCTACCGGGTCGGTGACGGCCGCGAGGGCCCGGTGGCGAGGAGGCTGCGCGAGGCGCTCACGGCGCTGCAGTTCGGCACCGCGCCCGACACCCACGGCTGGATGGTCGAGGCCTGACCGCCCGGCGGCGCCGTGCCGAGGCGGGAAGAGCGTAGAAGGAAGAAGGAAGAGGAAAGACGGGACCTGCCAGGCGCCCCGTCCGGTCCGCTGTTGTTCTTGTGTCTTGTGTCTTGTGTCTTGTGTCTTCCGTCTTCCGTCTTCCCTCTTCCTTCTCCCGTCTTCCGTCTTCCCGTCTCCCCCCGGTGAGCGCCAGCAGGCTTTCGGGCGTCCAGTCGCTCAGGTCCCCTCGCGCCAGCTCGCCAGGTAGCCCGTCTGCTCCCCGGTGAGCGTGTCGATGGCGAGCCCCATCGTGGCGAGCTTCAAGCGCGCGATCTCGCGGTCGAGTTCCTCGGGGAGTCGGTAGACGTTCGCCGTCATTTCGCGCCCGTGCTTGACCAGGTGCTCGGCCGCGAGCGCCTGGTTGGCGAACGACATGTCCATCACGGCGGCGGGGTGCCCCTCCGCCGCCGCGAGGTTGACCAGACGCCCCTCGGCGAGCAGGAACACGGTCTTGCCGTCGCGCAAGCGGAACCCTTGCACGGACGGGCGCGCCTCGAACACCTCGGTGGCCATCGCGCGCAGCCCGGGCAGGTCGATCTCGACGTCGAAGTGGCCGGAGTTGGCCAGGATCGCGCCGTCCTTCATCGTGGCGATGTGCTCCGCCGTGATCACCGTGGTGTCGCCGGTGAGGGTGACGAAGACGTCGCCAAGCGGCGCCGCGTCGCGCATCGGCATCACGGCGAACCCGTCCATCGCGGCTTCGATCGCCTTGACCGGATCGACCTCGGTGACGACGACGCGCGCCCCGAAGCCGTGGGCGCGCATCGCGACGCCACGCCCGCACCAGCCGTAGCCGGCGACCACGACCACCTTGCCGGCGAGCAAGATGTTCGTGGCTCGAATGATGCCGTCGACCGTCGACTGCCCGGTGCCGTAGCGGTTGTCGAACAGGTGCTTGGTGTCCGAATCGTTGACCGCGACGACGGGAAAGCGAAGCACGCTGTCGCGCTCCATCGCCCGCAGGCGGATCACGCCCGTGGTGGTCTCTTCGGTCGATCCGAGCACCCCCGCGATCAGCGCGTCCCGGCCGGCGTCGCCGAGGGCGCGGGCGAACGCCTGCACCTCGGGGTGAACGCCGGCGAGCTCGCCGCGGGCGACGAACAGCAGCGACGACACCAGGTCGGCGCCGTCGTCCATCGTCAGCGTCGGAGAGAACTCGAGGCAGGCGCGGATGTGACGGTAGTAGCGGGCGTTGTCCTCGCCCTTGACGGCGAACACGGCGACGCCGTGCTCGGCCACCAGCGCCGCGGCGACGTCGTCCTGCGTCGAGAGCGGGTTGGAGGCGCACAGGCGGACCTCGGCGCCGCCCGCGACCAGCGTGCGGACGAGGTTCGCGGTCTCCGTCGTCACGTGCAGGCACGCGGCCAGCCGCTGGCCGGCGAGCGGGCGCTCTCTCGTGAACCGCTCGCGGATCGAGGCGAGGACCGGCATGTGTGCGTCGGCCCAGGCGATCCGGCGGGCGCCGGCGGCGGCGAGCTTGAGGTCGAGGACATCGTTGGGCGGCAATGACATGAGAACCCCTCCTGCAGCGCCGGTGGCACGCCGGGCGCCGCGCAGAGCGGATCGTACCGTGCGCCGGCCGTTCCCGCCACCCCCGCCGCCCCGGCGGCCGGCCGGGGCCGGCCGCGAGAACACGACCGCTGCCGCCGTCGTATATCGAACGTGGACACTTCTGCGGCCGCGATCGCCGTTTCCGGGCTTGCCAAGGAGTTCCGCCGCGGCTGCCAGCGCCTGCGCGCCCTCGATGGCGTCGACCTCGAGGTCGGACGCGGCGAGGTGTTCGGGTTGCTCGGCGCCAACGGCGCCGGCAAGACGACGCTGGTCAAGGTTCTTCTCGGCCTCGCCCGCCCGACGGCCGGCGAGGTGCGCGTGCGCAGCCGTGACCCGCGCCACCCAGGGGCGCGGCGCCGCATCGGGTACCTCCCCGAGGGCCACCGGTTCCCCGGCTACCTGACGGGGGAGGCGTCGCTGCGCCTGTTCGGCCGCCTGGCCGGCGTCGGTGAGGCGGAGCTCGACCGCAGGACGCCCGAGTTGCTCGACCTCGTCGGCCTCGGCGACCGCGGCGGCGACCGCGTCGGGCGCTACTCCAAGGGGATGACGCAGCGGCTCGGGCTCGCGTGCGCGCTCGTGGACGAGCCGGAGATCCTCTTCCTCGACGAGCCGACCGACGGGGTGGACCCGGTGGGGCGGCGGCGGATCCGCGACATCCTGCTCGCCACCCGGCACGGCGGCACGACGGTCTTCATCAACTCCCACCTCCTCTCCGAGGTGGAGCGCACCTGCGATCGGGTGGCGATCCTGCATCAGGGCCGCGTGGTGCGCCAGGGGACCGTGAACGACCTCACGACGCCGGCGATGCGTTACCGCGTCCGCCTCGGCGATGGCCAG
>JAKAFI010000210.1 GCA_021818005.1 Acidobacteriota bacterium
CGGCCGTCGGGTTCGGCATCGTCGGATGAGCGCCCGGGCGCGCGCCGGCCAAGGGGGGACCGCATGACGCTTCACCTCGCATACATCGACCCCGGCTCGCTCTACACGGTGAGCACCGGGCTCGCGGCGGTCGTCGGCTTCGCCCTCTCCGCCCTCGCCGTCGTTGCCGTCTTCTTCCGGCGCCTGGGGGCGTTCGTGAAGCGCCACTGGGTGCCGGTGACGCTCGGCGCGGTGGTGGCGGTCGGGGCCGCGGTCGCCGCCGTGGTGGTGGCCGGTCGCGGCCACGGGAACGGGAGTGCCATGGCAAACGAACCAGGCAAGCGCCTCATCATCATCGGCCTCGACGGCCTCTCGCCGAGGATCCTCGAGCCGATGATGGCCAAGGGCGAGCTACCCAACTTCAAGCGCCTCGCCGAAGAGGGCGGCTACTCGCACCTCGGGACGACGACGCCGGCGGAGTCGCCGGTGGCGTGGACCGCGTTCGCGACCGGGCGCAACCCGGGCAAGACCGGCGTGTACGACTTCATCCGCCGCGCGCCGGGCAGCTACCTCCCCGACCTCTCGCTGACGCGCCTCGAGGGGAACAAGTCCCTGCCGGTGCGCAAGACCAAGGCGTTCTGGCAGTACGGCCGCGAGGCGGGGGTGCCGATGACGATCCTCGACTGCCCGGTCACGTTCCCGCCCGACGAGATCTACGGCAAGATGCTGTCCGGCATGGGCGTGCCCGACCTGCTCGGGACCCAGGGCACGTTCTCGTTCTACACCACCGCCCCGGAGACCGTGACGCACGACACCGGCGGCGAGGTCCACGCCGTACCGGACGCGAACCCGCTGCAGCTCGAGCTGCTCGGGCCGCAGAAGCAGGGGCTCACAGGCAAGGTAGAGCGCCTCTCCGCGCCGTTCGAGCTGCGCATCAGCCCCGACCGGACCACGGCCACCGTCGTGCTGCAAGGGCAGGAGTCCACCCTGCGCGTCGGCGAGTGGAGCCCGTGGCTGAGTGTCTCGTTCAAGGTCGGGCCGTTCACCCGCATGTACGGGATCCTGCGCTTCAACCTGGTGGAGCTGCAGCCGTTCGTCAAGCTGTACGCCGCTCCGATCTCGATCGACCCGCGCCGGCCGTGGTTCCAGATCTCCTACCCGGAGGGGTACAGCAAGGAGCTGGCGCACGACCTCGGGCTGTTCGCGACGCGTGGGATGCCGTTCGACACCTGGGCGCTCAACGAGGGACGGATCTCGGAGGACGCGTTCATCGAGCAGGCGACCGACCTCTACCAGGAGCGCCTGCGGCTGATGGAGTATGGGCTCGCCCGCTGCGAGCGCGGCGTCTTCTATTGCTACTTCGAGTACCCCGACATCATCCAGCACATGTACTGGCGCTTCATCGACCCCGGCCACCCGCTGTACGACCCCAACGCGCCGGCCCGCCTGAAGGGGATGATCAACGATTGCTACCGCAAGATGGACGCGGTCGTCGGCGTCGCGCTCGCGGCGATGCGCACCGGCGACACCCTGATCGTGCTCTCCGACCACGGCTTCACCACGTTCCGCCGTGCCGCCCACATCGACTCCTGGCTGCGCGAGAACGGCTACCTCGTGCTCAAGGACCCGACCGCCACGGCGGGGGGCCCGCTGTTCGAGGGCGTCGACTGGTCGGCGACCCGCGCCTACGCGCTCGGCTACGGCGGCATCTACATCAACACCGTCGGGCGGGAGCCGCAGGGGATCGTCCCGGAGGGGCCCGAGAAGGAGGCGCTCAAGAACGAGATCGCTGACAAGCTGCGCAAGTGGATCGATCCGAAGACCGGCACGCCGGTCGCCCGCACGGTGTACCTGAACCAGGATATCTTCCATGGGGCGGAGGCCCACCTGGCGCCCGACGTCTACATCGGCTTCGCCGACGGCTACGGCGCGTCGTGGCAAACCGCCCTCGGCGCCTCGCCGGCGGGGCCTCTCGTCGAGGACAACCTGAAGAAGTGGAGCGGCAACCACCTCGTCGACCCGCCGCTGGTGCCCGGGATCCTCTTCACCAGCCGCCCGATCAAGCTGGCCAACCCGACGCTCTACGACGTGGCGCCGACCGTGCTCGAGTTCCTCGGCTTCGACGATGCGCGTCTGGCGCACGAGGACCTCGACGGCAAGCCGCTGTTCTAGCAGGCGGCAGGCTGCCGCGCCGGCCCGCGGCCGGAGACCGGACGGGCGCGACCGCCGCATGCCGGCCGCATCCGTTCGCGGTTTGCGCTCGGTGCCGCTGCGGGTTTAAAGTGTCCTGGCCAACGACGTGTTTCCAGGAGGCCCGGGCCTTGACGCCAGACCAGGATCACAACGTCGCCTCGGGAGTGAAGCCGGAGGAGACCCCCGACTTCGCCCACGCCAGTGTGCCGCTCGCCAAGCAGCTCATCGCCGCCGGAGAGCTGCGCAAGGCTCGTCTCATGCTCGAGCAGCTCGTCGACCAGGCGCCCGACGCCGACGCTCTGGTCACCCTGGCCACGCTCGAGATCGATAACCCGAGACGCCAGCCCGACGCCCTCGAGCACATCAAACGCGCGCTCGCGCTCGCGCCGCAACACACCGAGGGGTGGCTGTTGCTCGCCAACTACTGGGGGCTGCGCGGCCAGACCGACAAGCAGAAGCGTTGCCTGGAGAAGATCCTGAGCTACGAAAAGGCCAATCGCGACGTGCGCGACGCCCTCGAGCTGCTGGTGACGAGGAAGTGAAGCCCGGCGTCCGGGCACGTCCCGGTGCGGCCGCGTCGCTCCGGAGGGGACACGATGTCTGACGACCTTTCCTGGGTGGAGGAACTCGCCGTCTCGGTCACCGTGACCGACGCCGCCGGCACGATCATCGCGATGAACGCCCGCTCGCGCGACGCGTTCGCCGCCGATGGCGGCGCGGCGCTGCTCGGGACGAGCGTCTTCGCGTGCCACCCGGAGCCCGCGCTGACCGAGATCCGTCGCCTCTACGAAGCCAAGGCGCCCAACCACTACACGATTCGCAAGGGTGGGCGAACTAAGATCATTCACCAGTTGCCGTGGCATCGCGATGGTGTTTTCGCCGGGTTCGTCGAGATCTCGATCCCGATCCCCGATGAGCTCCCGCACTTCGACCGCGACGCCAAGAAGCAGTAAGAGGGGAGAAGGGAGAAGTGAGAAGGCAAGAGGTAGAAGGCTTCCGTCTTCCGTCTTCCCTCTTCCGTCTCCCCTCTCCCGTCTTCGCTAGTGCGTCGTGTCTTCCTGGTGGATCAGGTACCTCTTGATCTTCTGCGTCGTCGTCTTCTCGAACTCCCCCTCCTTGATTTCCACCCTGCGGATCTGCTTATAGAGCGGGAGCTTGCGGTTGAGTGACCGGATCTCCCTGTTGATCTGGTCCTCGATCCATGGGCGCGTGATCGAGGCGCCGCTCCGGTTGGCGTGCGCGTAGATCGCCTCGGCGTTCGGCACCACGATCACCCCGATCTCCTCGCCGCCGTTCGCACCCCTGACGCCGTGGACCACCGACTCGAGGACCAACGGAATGGCGTTGACGAGGTCCTCGAGCTCCTCGGGGAACACGTTCTTCCCGTTGGCGGCCACGATCACGTTCTTCTTGCGGCCCGCCACGTGGAGGAAGCCGTCGCCGTCGATGTACCCCCAGTCGCCGGTGGTGAACCAGCCGTCCTTGAGCACCTGGCGCGTCGCCTCCTCGTTCTTGTAGTACCCGAGCATCACCGACGGCCCACGGACGACGATCTCGCCGCGTCCTTCACTGTCCGGGTTGTCGATGCGGACCTCGAGGTTCGGCAGCGGCAGGCCTGCGGCGTCGTCGCGGAACTTGCGCAGCCGGTTGAGCGCGACGATCGGCGACGTCTCGGTGAGCCCGTAACCTTGCAAAAGCGTGAAGCCGAAAGAACGCATCCCGCGCGACACCTCCGGGTTGGGCGCCGCCCCGCCGACGATCAGGATGCGAATCGCGCCCCCGAGCTTCTCATGGATCGCCGCGAAGAACCTCCGCCGCGCCCCCGAGAGGCCGACCGCCTCCGCCGCGTCAGCCACCCGCGCCATCGGACCGACCAGCCGTGCGGCTAGCTTCTTCTCCTCGATCCCGGCGCAGATGCGCTTGTACATCTTGTCGTAGAGCAGCGGCACCGCGAGCAGGATGGTGGCCCGCACGCGCTGCAGGTCCTCGACCACCGTCTTGAGCGAGCGGGCGAAGTGCACCGAGGCGCCGACCGTGAGCGGACAGAGCACGCCGCAGGTGCACTCGTAGGTGTGGTGGATCGGCAGCACCGAGAGGAAGCGGTCGCTTGCCAGCAGCTCGATCATCGACAGCATCCCCATCAGGTTCGAGGCGATGTTGCGCTGCGACAGCATCACCCCCTTGGCCCGTCCCATCGATCCGGAGGTGAACACGATGACGGCGACGGCGTCGGGGTCGAGGTACGGGGGCGAATCGCCCCCGGCGGCGGCGCGGGCGCCCGCCATCATTTCGGCCATCGATTGCACCCTCCCCTGCCGCTCGGGGAGGTCCATGTCGACGAACACCTTCAGCGCCTTGACCGAGGGCGCGAGCGTGAGCACGGTATCGCGCAACCCCTCGGAGAACACGACCGCCTTGGCGTCGGAGGCGTGGAGGATGGTTATGATCTCGTTTTCCTTGAGGCTCTTGTCGATCGGCACCACGACCATGTTGACGTTCGCCAGGGCGAGGTAAGCGACCACCCACTGGACGCGGTTCTCGGCGATCACCGCAACGTGGTCGCGCTGCTCGAGGCCGGCGCGCCGCAGCGCCCGCCCGAACTGCGTCACGGCGTCCGCGAGCTCGCCGAACGTCAGATGTGCAATCGGCGTCTCGTTGAGGTCCTCGAGCGCCAGCTTGTCGGGGTAGCGCTCCGCCGAGCCGTGCACGAGGTCGCGCAGCGTCTCCAGGTGAGGCACCGGGAACAGCGGATACTCCTCGTTGGGGACCCTCATCGTCGCCTCCCGCTCCCGCATGGTACGACACGCACGCCGGGCAACCCAACAGGTAGAAGGAAGAAGGTAGAAGGTAGAAGGTAGAAGGTAGACGGTAGAAGGTAGACGGAAGACAAAGACGTCGCGATCGAGGGCTTCCGTCTTCCTTCTTCCTTCTTCCTTCTTCCTTCTTCCTTCTTCCTTCTTCCTTCTTCCGTCTTCCGTCTTCCGTCTTCCGTCTTCCGTCTTCCGTCTTCCGTCTAACCCTCTTGCGTACCTCGTCGCTCGCGACGGCGCGCCCGCCGCCGGCGTCCGGCGTACACGCGAGCAAATGAAAGGGGGCCCGAAGGCCCCCGAGTGCTGCGATGGAAGCGAGGCTAGAAGTTGATCTTCACACCGATCTGGAACTGCCGCGGGCTGACCTCGTTGGAGTACCCCTGCTCGCGGCCGAACGTGTTCAACGCCACGCCGTTCACGGTGTTGGTGTACTTCGTGATCGTGTACTTCTGGGTCGACGCGTTGTAGGTGACCCTGAAGCTGTCCTGGTTAGCGCCGGTGACGACCCGCATGTTGCGGTTGAGCACGTTGAACACCTCGCCGAGGATCTCGAGCCTGACGCCGTGGGTCAGGTTGAACTTCTTCGTGAGGCGCAGGTCGGCGTCGTACACGCTCGGCTGGCGCATCGAGTTGCGCTGCATCAGGCG
>JAKAFI010000211.1 GCA_021818005.1 Acidobacteriota bacterium
GGCGCCGCCGCGGCCGGTGCCGGCGGCGCAACCGGACGGGGTGGCGCGACGGCGGGGGCCGGTGCGGCCGCGGGCGCCGGGACCGGCTCCGGCGCGCCCCCGCTCAGGTCGAGCGTCACGCGGACGTGGCCTCCGGCGCGAGCGGCGCGCAGCGCGCACGGCGCGCCGCCCGCCGTGATCGCCGCGGCGACCTCGTCGCCGAGCTCGAAGGCGAGCCAGCGCTCCGGCCCGACCATCGCCTCGACCCAGCGCTCGAGCGCCTCGCCGCCGATGACCGCGTTCCCCGCCTGCAGCAAGGAGCCGCCGGCCGCCAGCACCGCCGGCTTGTCGGCTTCCAGCTCGAGGCGCTCGCCACCCTTCTGCCGCGCCGCCCTGACCAGCCTCTCGATCATTCCGCTCTCGGTCACCGGTCCATGGTAGCGCGGCGGGGCCCGCGGGAGGATTATTCCGGGCCCGCCCCGCCTTGTCGCGAAACGGAGGACTCGATGGACCGCAGCGATCGCCGTGCTCCCGGAGGGGAGCGCTCACGCCGATGAGCGGGACGCCAACGGCCAACCGTCTCGCCGGCGAGGCGAGCCCGTACCTGAGGCAGCACGCCCACGACCCGGTGCCGTGGTACCCGTGGGGCGAGCAGGCGCTGGCGAAGGCGAAAGAGGAGGACAAGCCGATCTTCCTCTCGATCGGGTACGCCGCCTGCCACTGGTGTCACGTCATGGAGCGGGAGTCGTTCGCCGACCCGGCGATCGCGGCCCTCCTCGCCGCGAGCTTCGTCGCCGTCAAGGTGGACCGCGAGGAGCGCCCGGACCTCGACGCCGTCTACATGGGCGCGGTGCAGGCGATGACCGGGGCGGGGGGCTGGCCGCTCTCGGTGTTCGTCACCCCCGGGCTCGAGCCGTTCTTCGGCGGCACCTACTTCCCCCCCGAGCGCCGGTGGGGGACGCCGTCGTTCCGCGAAGTGCTCGCGGCGGTCGCCGACGCGTGGCGGCACCGCCGCGCGGAGCTCGACGGGGCGGCGGCCACGCTCGCCGCTCAGCTCGCCGCGCACGACGATCCGGTCGCCGGCCGGATCGACCACGCCGCGGCCGCCGCGGCCGCGCTCGCGGAGCTGGCGGCCAGTTTCGACCGGCGCTGGGGCGGGTTCGGCGGAGCCCCGAAGTTCCCGACGCCGTCGCGGCTCTTCTTCCTCGCCGATCGGGCGCGACGCGACCCGGACGCGCTCGGCCTCCTCTCCGGCACGCTCGACGGGATGGCGGCCGGCGGTATGTACGACTGGCTCGGCGGCGGCTTCCACCGCTACTCCACCGACGACGCCTGGCGCGTCCCCCACTTCGAGAAGATGCTCTACGACAACGCGCTGCTGGCGCGCGCCTACGCCGAGGCCGGCCTCGCCTGCGACCGCCCCGACTGGGTCGCGGTCGCCCGCGCGACGGCCGACTACCTGCTGCGCGAGATGCGCGGTCCGGAGGGGGCGCTGTTCTCGTCGACCGACGCCGACAGCGAGGGGCGCGAGGGCCGCTACTTCACGTGGACCGCGGCGCAGGTGCGCGCGGCGCTCCCCGCGCGCGAGGCCGAGCTGGTGGTCGCGCTCTGCGGCCTCGACGGCACCGGTGACGACGCCGAGGAGCGCGTGTTGCGCCCGGCGCGGCCGCCGGCTGAGGTCGCGCTCGCGCTCGGCCTCGAGCCCGGGCTCGCCGCCGGCCGTCTCGCCGCCGCGCGCACGGGGTTGCTCGCGGCGCGCCGACGCCGCGTCCCGCCGGCGACCGACGACAAGCGGCTCGCCGGCTGGAACGGGATGGCGGCGTGGGCGCTCGCCTGGCTCGGCGCGGCGTTGCCGGAGCCGCGCTACCTCGACGCCGCTCGCACCGCCGGCCGGTTCCTCCTCGCCCGCACCGGAGACGATGGTCGCCTGCAGCGCTCGTGGCGCGACGGCGCCGCCTCGGGCGTCGAGGCGCTCGAGGACGTCGCCTGGGCCGTGGCGGCCTACGTCCAGCTCTTCGAGGCGGAGGGCGACGTCGGCTGGTTGGCCGCGGCCTCCGCGCTCCTGCGCCGCCGCCGGCCGCGCTACCAGGACGCGTCCGGCCGTCTCTTCGACGCGCCCGACGACGGGCCGCCGCTGCTGGCCCGCCCGCGCGGGGCGTCCGATGGGGCCACCCCGGCGCCGGCCGGCGTGCTGGCCGGTGCGATGCTCCGGCTGGCGGCGCTCACCGGCGACGCGGAGTTCCGGGAAGCAGCGGAGCGCGCCCTGGCGGCCGAGGCCGCGCTCGTCGCGCGGGCGCCGGCGGCGTGCCTCACGCTCGTGCAAGCGGCCGCGGCCGCCGCCGCGCCGCCGCTGACCCTCGTGGTCGTCGGCGACTCGCGGTGGGAGTCGACGCGCGCGTTGCTCGCGACCGCCTGGCGCCGCAAGCCGGGGCGCTGCGTCGTGGCGCCGTCACGGTCGGGCGCGGTGACCCCGGAGGCGGCGCGCGCCGTGCCGCTGTTCGCGGGCCGCGAGACCGTTGCGGCCGGGCGGGCGCGTGCCTACCTGTGCGTGGGCGGTGCCTGCCGCCTCCCGGTCGAGGAGTCGGCGACGCTCGCCCGCCTCCTCGCCGCCGCCGACTGACCTCGGGGACGGCCCGCGAGACTACGCCGGCGCCCGGCCGGGCAGCAGGCCGCGCGCGAAGTGGTAGAGGTCGAACGCGGCGAGGGCGAACGGGGCGAACCCGAGGAAGCCGAGCACCGGCATCTCGTAGACCTTCACCTCGCCGAGGAACGGGACGGTGTAGCGCCAACGCGCCGACGCCAGCATGTTCCAGCTCTCCCACAGCACGCCGCAGACGATCCCCGCGGCGAGCAGCGCGAGCGGTCGCGACCGCCGCCCTCCTTCGAGGTCGGCGATCCACGACGGCCGGCCGAGGCGGCGGTTGATCGGGTCGAGCAGCAGCGGCCAGGCGAGCCAGACGTCCGCCGCGAAGTACGGCGACGGCCACAGGAACGGGATCGCCGCCAGGATCGCGCCGACGCCGGTCAGCGCCGCGGCGAGCTCGCCCGGGACCTTCCCGCCGGCGCCACGACCCGCGAGCCGTTCCGCCGCCGGTTCGAGCAGCTCCGCGAGGAGCAGCAGCGCCGGCGTGATCGTGGCGAACGACCAGGCGTAGCCGAGCCCGCGCCACGGCCACGGCGGCAGCCCGGAGTAGTGCCACCAAAGCTCAGGGCCCGCCGCGCTCCAGAACCGCGGCCGGTCGTAGAACTCGAACAGCAGCCACGACGGGATCGAGATCGCCGCCATCCACGCCAGCTCGCGTGGCGCGTCGCGCAGCCAGGAGCGGCCGCGCCGCGCGAGCCAGCCGTCCACCGCCACGATGAACCCGGTCCAGCACAGCGGCGTGAGGTTCTGCGCCACCGGCGCGACGCCCGCCGCCGCCAGCGCCATGCCGGCGGCGATGAGCGCGAGGCCGGCCCAGAACCACCACGGCGGTCGAGTCATCGGCCGATTGTAGCCAAACGCCGGCGCCTCCGGAGAGGTCGGGCGCCCGGGGGGTCGACTGTGCAATTTCCCGGTAAACTTTGAGACGCCCATTGTCGTATCGTGGGTACGCGCGGGACAGCGGCACGGTGCCGTTGCGCCCCGCACGACCGGGAGGGTGTCGTGAGCAAGAGGGTGCGGATCGTCGTGAGTGTGACGGGGTTGGCGGCCGTGGCGACCGCTGCGTGGGTCACGTTTGGCAAGGCCGACGCGAAGCAGTCGGCGTTCCTGACCGCGTTTGTGGACCGCGGCACGGTCGTGCAGAGCGTCGCGACGACGGGGACGCTGACCGCCGTGACCACCGTCAAGGTGGGCTCCCAGGTCTCCGGGATCATCGCCACGCTGCACAGCGATTTCAACCAGAAGGTCCAGAAGGGGCAGCTCCTCGCCACCCTCGACCCCACCCCGTTCGAGGCGACCGTCAACGAGACCAGGGCCCAACTCGACCGCGTCAGAATTGCGGCCCTCGACAGTGAGATCAAGCTCAAGCGGCAGCGGGCGCTGTTCGAGGCGAAACTGATCTCGGAGGACGAGCTGCAGTCCGCCAAGGCCCTCCACGACCAGGCGGTGGCACAGGTGACCCAGCTCGAGGCGACGCTGAAGAAGGCCGAGACCAACCTGCAGTACTCGGTCATCCGCGCGCCGATCGACGGCGTCGTGGTGTCGCGCGACTACGACGTCGGGCAAACGGTGGCGGCGTCGTTCCAGGCCCCGACGCTGTTCACGATCGCCGAGGACCTCACCCGGATGCAGCTCACCTGCCAGGTGGACGAGGCCGACATCGGCCAGGTCCGCGAAGGCCAGGCGGTGCGGTTCTCGGTCGACGCCTACCCGGAGCGCGACTTCGCCGGCAAGGTGTCACAGATCCGCCTCTCGCCGCAGATCACCAACAACGTCGTCACCTACCCGGTGATCGTCGAGGTCGATAACGCCGACCTCAAGCTGCTGCCGGGGATGACGGCCGACGTGCGCGTCCAGGTCGCCCGCGCCGAGAACGCGCTGCGGGTGCCGGCCTCGGCGCTGCGCTTCCGTCCCGAGTTGCTCGGCATGAACGGCGAGGGCCCACGGCCGGTCGCCGCCGGCGCGGCGCCGGAGCGCCGGCCGGGCGGGGAGGCGCGTGCGACGACGCGCACGGCGCGGGTCTACCAGCCGCCGCAGAAGGCGAACGGGGTGCCGTCGCCGGTCGACTTCACACCCGGCCTGACCGACGGGCAGTTCGTCGAGGTCCGCGACGGCCTCGCCGAGGGCGCGAGGATCGTGGTCGGCCTCGCCACGGCGCAGGGCCAGGAGATGGGCGGGCTCGCCGGCATGGCGCGCGGCCGCCATTAGCCTCGGAGGTCACCGTGTTCAACGTCTTCGAGATCTACAAGGTCGCCCTGGTCGCGCTGCGGCGCAACCCGATGCGGACGCTGCTCACGATGCTCGGGGTGATCATCGGCGTGGGGTGCGTCGTGGCGATGGTCGCGATCGGCCAGGGCGCGACGGCCGCGATCCAGAGCCAGATCGGCGCGCTCGGCACCAACTTCCTCCTCATCCACTCCGGCTCGCACGCCCGCGGCGGCGTCCACGGCGGCGCCGGCTCGGTGCAGAACCTCACTCCTGACGACGCCACCGCGATCACGCGGGAGTGCCCCTCGGTCGCGCTCGCGGACCCCGCCGTTCGCACCGGCGCCCAGGTCGTCTTCGGCGACGAGAACTGGGCCACGTCGGTGCAGGGGACGGGCCCGAACTACCCCACGATCCGGGCGTGGGCCGTCGCCAGAGGGTCGTACTTCACCGAGGAGGACGTCAAGGCGGCCAGCAAGGTCGCGGTGCTCGGCCAGACCGTGGTGGACAACCTCTTCGGCGAGGCCAACCCGGTCGGGCAGATCATCCGCATGAAGGGGGTGCCGTTCCGCGTCCTCGGCGTGCTCGACAAGAAGGGCGGGAGCGCGATGGGGCAGGACCAGGACGACCTGGTCTGCGTCCCCTACACGACGGCGCAGAAGCGCCTGATGGGCGTCACCTACATCGGGATGATCATCATCTCGGCGGTGTCGCCGCAACAGATCGGCCGCGCCAGCGACGAGATCCGCGCGCTGCTCCGCCAGCGCCACCGCCTCGGGCGCGGCCAGGACGAC
>JAKAFI010000212.1 GCA_021818005.1 Acidobacteriota bacterium
GTCACTCCCCGGCCAGCAGCTCGGCCAGCTCGTCGGCGAGCGCCTTCAGGCGGAGCAGGTCCTTGACCCTGCCCCTCTCAGGCTTGAGCCTGAGGTCCCGGACCTTCACGATCATCTTCTTGACCGTGCCGTTCGGCGGCGGCTCCGGCCGCTGGAGCGCCTCCAGCGCCTGCGCGAGCCGGCCCGAGACGCGCGCCCCGAACTGGGCCAGCGCGCCGTCCAGCGCGTCCTTCACGGCCAGCAACTCGGTGGTGAGCTGTTCGGCCGGCGTCGCGCGGCGCCGCTCGGCCGCCGGCGGCGCCGTCCGGCGCACCGCGGCCGCGTCCCGCCTCCCGGTCGGCGCCTTTCGGGACCTGGTCCCGCGCCTCGAACTCGGTGTGTTGGCCATCGTTCGGGTTCCCCCTTCTCTCCGGTGCCGCCTCCGACTCAGCGCTCGCCGCCGTTCCGGACTCGCAGCTCGCGTTCGAAGACCCGCTCGAACAGGCCGGACTTGCGCTTGAGCGACCACTTCTCGAGCAGCAGGTCGCCCTTCCCCTCGATGCGCAGCAACGCCTTCCCCCGCTGCGCCTCCACCGTGACGGAGCGGACCCGCGCCGAGTGCTCGCGGTCGAGCGCGTCGGCCAGGCGCAGGATCGCGGCGAGGGCGAGAACGCGCCTCTGCTCGGCCGGCTTGAGGACGGCGAACTCCTGGTGCTGGGGGCCCGGGTCGCTCTTGCGGTGGTAGCGCGCCACCGTGGCGACGAGCCCGACCTGCGCCGCCGAGAACCCGGGGAGCTCCGACTGCGTGATCAGATACATCGAGTGCTTGTGGTGGCGCTTGTAGCTGATGTACGCGCCGATGTCGTGGAGCCACGCCGCGGCCTGCAGGATCCGGCGGTCCGACTCGTCGAGCCCGTGCAGCTCCCGCAGCTGGTCGAACAGCGACAGCGAGAGACGGGCGACCTGACGCGCGTGGCCCTCGTCGAACATGTAGCGCCGCCCGACGGAGAGGAGCGCCGCGTTCAACTCCTGGTCGCGGCGGTCGGCGTGCGCCTGCTGTGTCGTCACGGCCTCGACGAGGTCGTAGAGGACGCCTTCCTTGATCCCGACACCCGGGACGATGATCCCGGTCGCCCCGGACAACCCGGCCAGGCGCTCGTAAACCAGGGCGGCGGGCAGGATCACGTCCGCGCGGTCCTCGCGCAAGCCGAGCTCATCGACCCGCTGTCGGTAGGAGAGGTGCGAGAGCCGCTCGATGATGCTCCGCAGCGTCTCGACCGGGAGCGACGACGGGCCCCCGCCGGCCACGAGAGGGACTCCGCCCAGCTCCGCGAGCGCCTCCGCGTTCCCGCCGGTAGCGATGAAGCCCTGCGGATGGCGGGCGTGGGCCGCCAGCGGCAGGCGCAGCGTCGCGGTGTACTCCTCGAGCAGGCGCCGGAACCGCCCGGGCTCCTCTCCGGTCTCGGAGAGCTCCTCGAGCAGGCGGACCGAACCCATCGTGTGCGACTCGCTCCACAGGATGCCGCTGTCGTCCACGAGCAGCACTTCGACGCTGCCGCCGCCGACGTCGACCACGGTCCACTCGCCGCCGGCGAGCGGCACGGCGCGCCGGACGGCGGCATGCACGAGCCGCGCCTCCTCGGAGCCCGAGATGACCTCGAGATCGAGGCCGACCTGGTCGCGCACGCGCGCGACGAAGTCGTCCCCGTTCGAGCTCTCGCGCACGGCGCTGGTGGCGACGGCCCGGTACACCGCAACGTCGAGCTCGGACATCCGCGCCCAGAACGACGCCAGCGCGGCCGCCGCCGCGTCCATGCCGCCGGCGGTCAGCCGGCCGGTCAGGAAGACGTCGTGACCGAGCCGGACCGGGGCGCGTTCCTGCCCGATGACGCGCAGCTGGTCGGGGGCCGCGAACTCCGCGGCCGCGAACCGGAGAGCGTTCGACCCGACGTCGATGCACGCCGCCCGCAGGGGAAATGCGAGTTCACGCTCGAAGCCGGCCAGCGGCGCCGGCATGCTCCGCGTTGCGCGCCCATTGCCTTGATGCTCCTGGCCGCTCACCAGCCGACCTCTCTCGCGCCGCCCCGGTGTCGTCGCGGCGCACTCGCGGGCGCCCTCATCCCGGGGTCGCTACGCGTCCTTGCGTGCGAGCGCGGTCCGGGCCTGCCCGAGCTCCTTCTCGCGTTCCTTGCTGACCGTGGGAAACGCCAGCTGGAGGTCCTCGAGCGCCGCGATGATGGTCTCGGCGACGAGGAAGCGAGCGAACCATTTGTGGTCGGCGGGGACCACGGTCCACGGCGCTTCCCGGCTGCTGGTGTGCCGGATCATCTGTTCGTACGCCGACATGTAGCGGTCCCAGTGCTGGCGCTCGGCGACGTCGGCCGCCGAGAACTTCCAGCGCTTCTCCGGGATGTCGAGCCGCTCGAGAAAGCGGCGGCGCTGCTCGCCTTTTGACACGTGGAGGAAGAACTTCAGGACCCGGGTGCCGTTGCGGGAGAGCCGCTGCTCGAATGCGTTGATGTCCTCGAACCGTTGCTTCCAGATCCGCTTGCCGACCAGGTCGGCCGGCATGCGCTGGCGTTGCAGCAGCTCCGGGTGCACACGCACGACCAGCACCTCCTCGTAGTACGAGCGGTTGAAGATGCCGATCCGGCCGCGCTCAGGACAGCGCCGCGCGCAACGCCAGAGGAAGTCGTGATCGAGTTCCTCGCTCGACGGTTGCTTGAACGAGGTGACCTCGCACCCCTGTGGGTTGACGCCGGACATCACATGCTTGATGGTGCCGTCCTTCCCCGCCGCGTCCATCGCCTGCAGGATGACCAGGACCCCCCAGCGGTCCTGAGCGTAAAGCCTTTCCTGCAGCTCCGCGAGGCGCACCACCCCTCGCGCCAGCGCCCGCTCGGCCTGCCCCTTCGAGTTGATCCCCCCCACGTCCGCCGGATCGGCGTCGGCGAGACGGAACTTGTTGCCGTTCGTGACCTGGTAGCGCTGGACGAGCTTGCGATGGTCTCCCACGGCTGCTCTCACCGCTCTTCTTCGGCCGCCTTTTCGAGCTCGGCGATGCGCTTGCGCACCACCATCTCGGCCATGTCCGGGATGACCTCCCAGGCGATGCGCTCGAGCTGCGGCGCGGCCAGCTCGACGACCCGCCGGGCGATCTTGTCGATCTGCTCGTCGGAGAGCTCGGCCGCGGCCGCCGCGGGCGGCGGGGGCGGCGGCACCAGCTCCGCGGCACGCCGGGCGACGCGCTCGACGTGCTCGTCGGTGAGCAGCTCCGCCGCGGTCGGCGGCGCCGCGGGCGCAGGCACCAGTTCGGCGGCACGCCGGGCGACGCGCTCCACGTGCTCATCGGTGAGCAGCTCGGCCGCGGTCGGCGGCGGCGGCGGCGCAGGCACCAGTTCGGCGGCGCGCCGGGCGACGCGCTCGACGTGCTCGTCGGTGAGCAGCTCCGCCGCGGTCGGCGGCGGCGGCGGCGCAGGCACCAGTTCGGCGGCGCGCCGGGCGATCCGCTCGACGTGCTCGTCGGTGAGCAGCTCGGCCGCGGTCGGCGGCGCCGGGGCCGGCGGCGCGGGCCGGATCAGCTCGGCCGCACGGCGGGCGATGTGCTCCAGCGTTTCGTGCGACAGCGCAGCGGCGGCGATCGGCGCAGCGACGGCGGCCGCGATCCCGGCCACGGCGGCGCCGTTGGCGAGCGCAGCGGGCGCGGCGGCCGGCGGCTCGCTGAACGGCGGCGCCGCGGCGAGCGCGGGCGCCGGCGAGGACGACTCCGGAGCGAACGCCGGGCCCGGCTCGAGCTCGAGCGCCGGCTCGGGTCCGAACGCGAACCCGGGTTCCGGCGCGGGCCCGGGCTTCTGCGCAAACAGCTCGCCGGTGGCCTCGGGGCGGGCCGGCTCGACGAGAAACGGCTCCGGAGCGCCCGCGGGCATGGAAGCCGGCTCCGGCGCGGGCGGCGGCGCCGCGCCGAACGCGGGTTCGTTCGGCGTCTCCGCGGCTGGCGGGGCGAACGGCGATCCCTGCGGAACCTCGTGCGGCGTCGTCTCGGCGAACGCGAACGGAGGCGCCGAGACCGCGGTGGACACGTCCGGACCGGCCAGTTCAGGCGGCGCCGGCGCCGGATGCGCGGGGTGCGAATCGCCGAGCGCGCTCGAAGTGAGTTCGATGCCGTCCTCGGGCGGAATCGCCGCCGGGGTCGGCGGGGGAACCATCTGCTCGAACCCGGTCGTGCTGAAGTCGAGCGAGGGCACGCCCTCGGGGATCCCCTGCGGTCCCAGCGGGCCGTACTCCTCCGCCACCGGCGCCGGCTCCTCGGCGGGCGGGACCCGTTGGAGCAGCTCCTCGACCACGCCGATGAGCTCCCGCGCCTCGAACGGCTTGGTGACGATCGCGTCGCAGCCGACCGCCTGCGCGCGGTCGCGGTCGAACGGCTCGAACGTGCCGGTCAGCAACACCACCGGGATGTGCAGGGTGTTGGGGTCGCTCTTGAGCGCCTGGCACACGTCGTAGCCGTTCATGTCGGGCATCACGACGTCGCACAGCACCACGTCGGGCTTGATCTCGGGCAGGCGCTGCAGCAGGTCGCGCCCGCTCCCGACGGCGAACACCTTGTGCTCGGTTTCGGCAAAGGTGAGCTCCACGACTTTCTGGATCGTGATGCTGTCGTCGGCAAGCAGCAGCGTTCCGCTCATGGTCACCTTCCCTTTTCCGCGCCGTCGTCATCTTGGTACCACGAACCGGGTGCACTGTCAACGATTTGCCCGCTCGCATCGAGCTCGGACGCGAGCGTCCCGTCGTCGCGGACCCACACCACGGCGCCGGTCTCGAGCCAGCCCGGGACGACGTGCGCCTCGCGCCCTCCCTCGGCCAGCGTCCAGGCGCGGTGGAAGTGCCCCCAGAGCACGACGTCCACGCCGGCGGCGAAGTGGCGGCGCGCCGCTGCGGTCAGCTCGGCGAGCGGCAGGCTCTTACGGTAGCTGAAGTTCGTTTCCTTCAGTCGAGATTCGGCCCCGAACACGACGCGCCGCGCCAGGCGCCCGGGCAGCACCCGCGCCCACGCCCGCGCGATCGCGCTCTTCGACACCGCGCGCCAGAACAGGTAGGAACGGTCGCGCCGGTTGAGGAGATCGCCGTGCTCGAGCAGGAAGCGGCGGCCGCCGGCGACGAACGAGTGCACCGGGCCGCACGCGTCGCGGAACGGGTCGAGGGCACGGGCGTCGAGGAAGAAGTCGCGGTTCCCCTCGACCATGACGACGCGGGCGCCGGAACGGCGCAGCGCCGCCAGCCCGTCGAGCCCGCGCCGCACCGTCTCGTCCCAGAAGTGCGGAAAGCCGACGAGCGCGCGGAACAGGTCGCCGAGGAACACGACCTCGGCGGCGCCGCGCTGCTCGATGTCGGCCAGCGTCGCGAGGAAGGAGTCCAGATCGCCGGGACGCTGCCCGACGTGGAGATCGGCGAGCACGGCGCGCAACACGCGTCATGCTAGCATTCGGGAGTTTCGAGGTGGAAGGTGCCCGAGACCAGCTCCCGCCCCCGTCAGATCGACCTCCCGTTCGCGTCCGAACGGCGCCGAGTGCTGCTCACCGGGGCGAGCGGCTTCGTCGGCCGCGAGGTGCGCCGGCAGCTGCTCGAGCGCGGTTGGCA
>JAKAFI010000213.1 GCA_021818005.1 Acidobacteriota bacterium
ACGACCGGATCCCCTCTCGTTCTTCGCCTTTGCTCCCCTGCTCCTCTGCGCCTCCGCTCCTCTGCATGGTCTTCCCTCTTCCATTTTCCCTCTTCCTTCTGACCATCTTCACAGAACTCGGGCAAAGGTCGGTGCGAGGGGGGCGATGGCGGCCCTGACGGGAATCGAACCCGTGCTGCCGGCTTGAAGGGCCGGTGTCCTAACCGTTAGACGACAGGGCCGTCGCGGCCGAAAAGGTTACCACAGGTAACTGTCTCGCCTCGGCTCCGTACTGCCTTCGGTGGCCCGTGGCCCGTGGCCCGTGGCCCGTGGCCCGTGGCCGGTGCCCGGTCTTCCTGGTGGGCCGTGAGGGGATCGAACCCTCGACCGACGGGTTAAAAGCCCGCTGCTCTGCCAGCTGAGCTAACGGCCCGGACGGAGGGTAGCGGCGGGGGTCGCGGGCGTCAAGGCGAATCCGGATCGCGCCAACGCCGACACGGGCGCGTTGCCGGCTTGACCCTCGAGGAGAGCCGCCGCCGCCAGCGGGTCGACGAACGCGGGGCGGGGGGTTCGTGCGCTCTCTCGTCCGCCGATCCGAGGCAGGCGAACGACTCTCAGCCTCCCTCTCAGCCGCCCCCCTTGCATGCGCCTGAGACACGGATTAGGATGCAGGAAGCAGTCGATTCAATTAGGAGGTGACATGGGGGGACACCGGTTCCAGCGTTCGAACGTCTGGGCTGTCCGCGCAGCCGTCCTGTCGATCTTCGCGATCCTGCTGGTGAGCGCGCGGTCGGCGCTTGGCGTGCCCGCCTTCGCGCGCAAGTACGGGACGAGCTGTATGACGTGCCACACGATCTACCCGAAGCTCAACCCGTTCGGGGAGGCGTTCCGCCGCAACGGCTACCGCTTCCCCGGGGTGGACAGCGACTACGTCAAGCAGGACACCGTGGCGCTCGGCCAGGACGCCTACAAGAAGGAGTTCCCGCACGCGGTGTGGCCCGGGACGCTCCCGGGGAGCGTGCCGCTCGCGCTCGGGTTCAACGGACAGGCGGTCGTGCACCCCAACCGGAACTCCGGCGGTGGCCAGGCGGACAACGGCGCTCGGCTGAATCTCAACGACCTGATCGAGGAAGGCCACATCTGGGCCGGTGGGAGCTTCGACGACCAGATCACCTTTTTCGGCGAGCTGACCTTCGCCAGCGGTACGTCGGAGATCGAGCACGTGGGCGTGTACTTCAACGACCTGGTGGGGCCGCCGCACGCCCTCAACCTGGCGGTGGGCAAGATCACCTCGACGCTGTCGACGTTCGGGCCGCACTCCTCGTACCTCGTGGACCTGGCGACCCCGCCGCTTTCTGTGACTGCCCTCTACGGCGCGACGAGCGACTCGTGGAACGTCGGGGACGCCTACAACGGGGTGGAGGTCAACGGAACGATCAACGGGCGCCTCGACTACGCGGCGGGCGTCAACTCGGGTGCCAACGTCGATGTCCGATCGCCCGGGGACTTCTACGGGCACATCGGCTACAAGTTCGGCGGGGTGCGCCTCGACGGCGAGAAGGGGAGTTCCGTGCCGGACGCGATGCGGCCGTGGGCGGAGAAGGCCCTCACGCTGCAGGCGTTCTATTACCGGTCGGCTTCGCACTTCACCGCTTCCGACGCCACCATCCTGGACGATACCGCCTCGACGTTCGGCGGCGGGGCGCGGGCGCAGTGGAACTCGCTCGAGTTCGATACCGGGATCTATCAGGAGCGGCACGACCGTGCGCAGGTCGGTGGCGGCGTCGTGAAGGCGCTCGTGCAGTACAACGAGCTCTCCTACGTCGTCTACCCGTGGCTCGTCCCGGCGGTGCGCGTGGAGTACATCAAGCTCTCTCCATCCGGCGGGCCGGCGGTGACCGACCTGCGGGCGTTCGCCGGGGTCGAGGCGCTGGTGCGGCCGAACATCAAGCTGTCGCTGATCGCGCAGGTCGAAAAGGCGAGCGGGGCGCCGCCAGGAGGCTGGGGGGCTGCATCCGGCCTTGCGGCGCCGATCACGCCAACGGCCTCCGTCGGGCCCGAGGTGGAGGCGATTTCGCTCGGCCTGGCGTTTGCGTTCTGACGGGTGCGGGGTGAGGGAGCGGATCACCGGGAACCGTAAGGAAAGGGGAGTCCGATGAGAACGATCACGAGGCTTCGCAAAGCGCATCTTGGGTTCGCAGCGGGAAAGGCGGTAGTGGGGGCGGCCGTCTTGACGCTCGTCGCAGGCGTCGCGCACGCCGCCGGCGGAACGGTCAGCGGCCGCGTCGAGGCGATGCCCGCGAAGTTCCTTGAGGAGACCGTCGTCTATCTGAAGAACGTGCCGGGGTCGTACGCTCCGAAGACGGAGTCGATGGACCAGAAGGGGATGAAGTTCATCCCGCACGTCCTGGCGGTGACTGCGGGCGACACGGTCAACTTCCTCAACCACGACACGGTGGCGCACAACGTGTTCTCTCCGGACCACGAGGGCTATAACTTCGGCACGTTCAAGCCCGGGGAGACGCGCAGCTACACGTTCAAGAGCCCCGGCGTGTACACGCAACTCTGCAGCATCCACCCGGAGATGCTCGGTTTCATCTTCGTCGGCCAGAACCCGTTCGCGGCCGTCGTCGACCGCGAGGGCCGGTTCACGATCAAGAACGTTCCCCCCGGAACGTACGAGCTCGCCGTCTGGAACTCGCACCTCAAGGCGCCGGACAAGAAGGTGACGGTGACCGCAGGGAAGACCACCGAGGAGAGCTTCTCGCTGCACCGGTGACGGGGTGATGCGCCGGTCACCGCTCGTTGCAGCGCTCGTCATCGCGTTGACGGGGGCGGCGTGTGCGAACCCCGCGCCGCCGCGGCAGCCGATCCCGTTCAGCCACCGGATCCACGCCGGGGTGAACAAGATCGGCTGCCAGATGTGCCACGCGTACGCCGCGCACTCCCCCGTCGCAGGGATCCCCTCGATGGCGCGCTGCTTCGGCTGCCACAAGTTCGTGGCAAGGGACAACAAGTACGTTCAGCTGGTCGTCCAGACCTATCTGAAGGGGAAGGTGCTGGCGTGGAACCGCGTGTACCGCGTCCCGGACCATGTCTTCTTCACGCACGAGCGCCACATCGCGGCCGGGCTCCGCTGCCAGACGTGCCACGGCGAGGTCGAGGCGATGGACGTGGTGCGGCAGGCCAGCCCGCTCACGATGGGATGGTGTGTGGATTGCCACCGGCAGCGCAAGGCGCCGACGGACTGCCTGACGTGCCACAAGTGAGGGCCGATGGCTGACGAGCGACCGAACGGGATCGACCGCCGCGCGCTGCTGAAGCTCGCCGGGGCCGCCGGCTTGCTGGCCGGGTGCTCGCCGGCGCCCGGGCCGCAAAAGCTCATCCCCTACCTGGTGCCCCCCGAGGAAATCATTCCCGGGATGCCGCTCTTCTACCGCACGGTGTGCCGCGAGTGTCCGGCGGGGTGCGGCGTCACGGCCCGCACCCGGGAGGGGCGGATCGTCAAGCTCGAGGGCAACCCCGACGACCCGATCGGGGCAGGGGCGCTGTGCGCGAGGGGGCAGGCTGCGGTTCAGGGCCTGTATGCGCCCGAGAGGCTCCACGGGCCGGCCCGGCGAGCGCCCGGCGGCCGGCTCGAGAGCGTGAGCTGGGACGATGCGGAGACGGCGCTTGCGGCCGCGCTCGCGGCCGCCGGGGCGAAGGGCTCGCCGGCCGCCGTGTGGCTGCTCACCCGGCCGGAGCCGGGGAGCGCCGGCGCGCTGCAGAAGGAGTTCATGGCGAGGCTCGGCGTGCCCCCCGGCCGCCGGATCGTGCTCGAGCCGTTCGACCTCGTGGCGCTGCGCGAGGCGGGGAAGCGCCTGTTCGGCCGCGCCGAGATCCCGGCGTTCGATCTCGGGCAGGCGCGCACAGTCGTGTCGTTCGGGGCCGATTTCGTGGAGACGTGGCTCTCCCCGGTCGAACTCGCCCGCCAGTTCGCGTCGGGTCGCGGCCGGGTCGGTCCCGAGCGCACCCGGCTCGTCTGGGTCGCCCCCCGTCTCTGTCTGACGGGTGTCAGCGCGGACCACTGGCTCTCGGTGCGGGCCGGCGGCGAGCCGTGGGTCGCCCTTGCGCTGCTGCGGTGGCTCTGCGACCCGGCGCAAGCTGTGGCCGGGCTCGCGGCGGAGGCGGGCGCGATCTTCGCCGCCCTGCAGGCGTTCGACCTCGCCGAGGCGGAGCGCCAGAGCGGCGTGACACGGGCTGCGATCGCGGAGCTCGGCGGCGAGCTGGCGAGGCGCCGGCCGTCGGCCGTGCTCGGGCCGGGCCTGCTCAGCAGCGGCACGAACGCAGCCGAGCTCGCGGCGGCGGTCCAGCTCATCAACCACGTGCTCGGCAACATCGGCCGGACCGTCCTGTACGGGCTCGACCCGCTGGCGGACCCGCCGTCGCCGCCGTCCGAGCTGCGCGCGTTCCTGACCGCCGCCGCCACCGGGCAGGTCGACGTACTCCTCGTCCACCACGCCGACCCGTGCGGGACGCTCCCCGCCGCTCTCGGCGCCGCCGCCGCGCTCGCCCGCGTCCCGCTCGTGGTGAGCTTCGCGGACGTGCCCGATGAGACCACGAAACGCGCCCACCTCGTGCTCCCGGACGACCACCCGCTCGAGTCTTTCGGCGACGTGTCCGCGCGCCGCGGCGTGACCGTGCTGGCGCAACCGGCGATGACGCCGCTGCGGGAGACGCGCAGCGCCGCGCAGGTTCTGATCGAGGTGGCGGCAAAGCTGCCGGCGCCTGCGACGCCTTTGCCGTACGACGATTTCTACTCGTTCGTGCAGGCCCGTTGGGCCACGCTCTTCCCGGGTCTGACGGGGGACGAGCTGGCCGCGGCGCAGCGCGCGGCGCAGCAAGCCGGGGTCCACATCGGAACGGCCGCAGCCGAGCCCGCGGCCCTCCGGCCTCCGGATCCCGGCTTCTTCCGCCTGGCGCCGGGGCCGCAGTCGCAGGCCGGCCTCGCCCTCGTCGTCTTTCCGACCGCTCTTCGCGACGACGGCCGCGGGCCGTCATCGCCCTGGCTCAAAGAGGTACCGGACGTGCTCACGAACGTCTCCTGGACGGCGTGGGCGGAGCTGGCGCCGGCCACCGCGAAGCGCCTCGGCGTCAACGACGGCGATATCGTCACACTGACCACCCCGGCGGGCCACGTGACGCTCCCCGCGTGCGCGTTCGAAGGGGTGCGCGAGGACGTGGTCGCGGTGCCTCTCGGGCCCGAAGCGCTCGCCCTGCTGGCCCCGGAGGTCGACGCGCTCAGCGGCGCGACGGCGTGGCAGTCCGCGCGCGCTCAGGTGACCGCGACCGGCAAGCGCGTGACCTTGCCCCGGCTGAGCGCGACGCCGTATGAGGAGGGCCGGACGATCGTGCGCACCGTGAGCGCTGCGGCCCCGACCATCCCCGCGCCGCCCGCGGCCGGCAAGATGTACCCAAGCCCCAAGTTCCCGGTCCACCGCTGGGCCATGGCGATCGACCTGGACCGCTGCACCGGCTGCCAGGCATGCGTGGTCGCCTGCTACGCCGAGAACAACGTCCCCGTCGTCGGCCCCGAGCCGATGACGAGGGGGCGCAACATGGCCTGGCTGCGGATCGAGCACTTCGTGCGCGTCGAG
>JAKAFI010000214.1 GCA_021818005.1 Acidobacteriota bacterium
CCGTTGCCGCCCAACTCGTGCAGGTGCGCGACCCGGCCGCGGCAGGTGAGCGTCCTGCCGTGGAGGTTCACCTCGACCTCGACATGGGAACCGATCGGCGCCGCCTCCTCGGTCTCGATCAGGAGGCCGACGGTGCTGATCGTCTTGACCATGAAGTGGTGGGCGGAGCGGACGCTGACCGGCTCGGCCACATCGAGCTTGAAGCGGCCCGAGATCCGCTTCTCGACCGCGACCACGGCGGTCGCGCCAAGCATCCGCGCCAGCTCCTCGGTCCGCCCGGTCAGCGCTTCCTGGAAGCAGATCCCCGCCTCGTAGACGGTCCGGTTCTCGCCCGACTCGTTGCGCCGCAGGCCACGCAGGTGACACCAGACGACGGACCCGGAGAGCCTGATCGTTTGCTCGTTGCCGTACTTGAGGGTCAGCGAATACGCACGCCCGACCTTCATCGAAGCGTCGGTTTCGACCGCCATGCCGGTGAGGCTCATGTTCAGGATCTTGGCGTCGGAGCAGAGGTGAAGCGTACCCTTGACGTCGTTCACTGGATGACGCGGGCTGCGCCGCCGCTCGGACCCGAGGGCTCCCGGACTCACCATCGTGTAGCGATGATACCAAAGCGGCGCCGATCTGTCTCCAGGCGCAACACTGTCGCCTCGCGAGTGGTTGGCCGCCGGCTCAGTTGATCGTCGGACCGCGGTCGTCGTCGTCGCGGCGAACGACTCGTAACCCGCGGCGCTTGGCCAGCCGGGCCAGCCGGCGCTCGATCCGGCGCGCGCGCCACGAGAGGTACCGGCGCCGTAGGTGCAGGCGCGCGGTCGAGCCGGGAACCGTCAGCACCGTGGCTGCGACCGCGGCGCAGATGCCGGCGAAGCCGGCGAGGTCCTTGACGGCGAGGAACCCGACGAACGCGAGCGCGACCTCGATCCAGACCAGCCAGCGGGCGGGCAGCGGCACCACGAAGAAGAGCAGGACGGTGGCGTCTCCGTACAGCGTCGCGAACGCCGCGACGAGGATCGCGAGCACCATCCGTTGGCCCTGCATGAGCTGGAACGGAAACGGCGCCTCGCCGCTGCCGGCGAGGCCGAGCGCCAGCTGGGCCAGTACCGCGACTGCGGCGGCCACGACCGCGCCGGTCGCGAGCAGCATCCAGAAGCCGCGCCGCCCGAGACGCGCCCGCACGTCCTGCCCGAACCACACGACGATGAGCAGCTCGAGCAGGATCCACGGGCTCGCCGGTCCGAACCCGACGAACGGATAGGTGACCGGCTGCCAGAGAAAACCGGCCCGCCAGACGGCCGGGGTCAGGCGCAGCAACGCCGGGACGATCGCGGTGGCGGCGAAGAACTGCAGCACCCAGGTCGTGAAGAGGACGACCAGGAGCGCGATGACGTCGGGCGCCGGCGCGCCGCCCGCCCATCCGGCGCTCGGAAACCCGGTCCCGCGATACCTTCCGCTCGGCTGCATGCGTCCCCCCGTTGGTCCATCTTTCCCGAATCCCGGCGGCGGCGCAACCGTCACCGCGCCGGGCAGGGACGGGGGTCCCGGTGTTCGGCGTCACGGCAGCGATCGCCCTCGGGTGTGAGGCGCGTCACAACCGGGTGCGGAACCGCGGTGCATCCTCGTCGTCAGGGAGAGGGCATGGTCGAGGCTGGCGCCGTGAACTGGTACACCGTGCTTCCGGTCGGGATGGATCCTGAGGCGCGGGCGAGGCTGCGCGCGGCGCTGGCGCCGCTCGAGGCGGCCGTGCTTGCCGGGGCCGACGACTGGACCGAGGCGCTCGAACTGGCCGCGGCCGGACGGTACGACGCGCTGTTGGTCGCCTACCCGCTCGGCGACGCCCCGATGGCCGGCTTTCTGGCGACGCTCCGCCGGCCCGGCTGCCTTTGCCGGCGTGCCGCGATCGTGCTCATCGCCGAGCCGCGGCACCGGATCGAGGCCGAAACCTACCTCGGGCGCGGCGCCAACCGAGTCGTCACCTGGGACGAGACCGAGCTGCACCTGCCGCACGTCCTCGAGGAGCTGCTCGGCGTGGCCCCGCGGTTCGCGGCCGAGCTCCCGGTCCGCATCAAGCCGGTCGTCGAGGGACCGGCGCCGTCGGTGGCCTGCCGGACGGTCAACCTCTCCACGAGCGGCATGTTGTTGCGGGTCCCGCAGGGGTACCGGCCCGGCACCGTGCTGGTGTTCGAGATGCTGCTCCCTGGCGTGTCGTTGCCTGTGAGCGGCCATGCCCGCGTCGTGCGGCACACCTCGGTGCGTCGCGAGCCGTTCGCCGGGATGGGCGTGGCGTTCGCCGGGTTCGACGACAACACGCAGGCGCGGCTCGACTCCTACCTGGCCCGCGCCTCGGCGTGACGAACGCAGGGACGAACCGCTCAGCTCGACGGTGAACTCGTCGACGCGGATCCCGCAAACGGGAGATCAACGGTGAAGCGGGTCCAGCGGCCGGGCTGACTCTCCACCCCGATGCGGCCGTGCAGCTCCTCCACGATCCGCTTCGAGATGGCGAGTCCGAGCCCGGTGCCGCCGCGCCGCTTGGTGGTGAAAAAGGGGTCGAAGATCCGGTCGATGACGTCTCTCTGAATTCCGGTGCCGTTGTCCTCGATCTCGATGCGCATGCAGCCGCTCGCCCGCCGCAGCCGAACCATCACGAGGTTCTCGCCGCGCGGGCGCTCCGGTAACGCCTGCAGCGCGTTGATCAGGAGGTTCATCACGACCTGGCCGAGCTTGTTCGGCGAACCTTCCACCGGCGGTCCCGGTTCGATCTCGATCTGGATTAGGGCCCGCTTCGCCAGCTCGGCGCGGACGGCGCGCAGCGAGAGCTTGACGACGTCCCGGAGGTCGGCGGACGTCTCGTCCTCGCGCTGTCGGTGGCTGAGTTCGAGGCCCGACGTAATCTCGGCCATCTGGCCGACGGCGTGCCGCGCCGTCGCGATCTGATCGGCCGCGTTCCGGCCCGCCGCGACCTGCTCGCTTCTCTGGGGAAGCTCGAGTTGCAAAGCCGCCACGAGGTTCGCGATCCGCAGGTCCGCGAGGTCGAGCGACGTCATCAACGTCTGCAGGGGGGTGCGCAGTTCGTGCGCCAGGCTGGCAGCGGCGACGCCGAGGGCGTACACCCGCTCCACGTCAAGGAGGCGCTGTTCGAGCTCGTGGACCCTGTGGCGCGTCTCGTGGATCTCGATCGCACCGCGCAGCGTGGCCTTGAGCTCGTCCGGCTCCCACGGTTTGCGGATGTAGCCGCGGACCTGGCCGCGGTTGATCGCGTTGACGGCGTCCGTCAGGTCGGAGTAGGCGGTGATCAGGAGCCTGACGGTGTCGGGGAAATCCTCGCGGGTGGCTTCGAAGAACTCGACCCCGCTCATCCCGGGCATGCGCTGGTCGACGAGCAGGACGGCGATCTCCTGCTGCCGCAGGACCTCCATCGCCGCTGCCGCGCTGGATGCGGTCAGAACGGTGAATTCGTGGGCGCAGGCTGCCTGGAGAACGGTGAGGTTAGACTCGTCGTCATCGACATAGAGAATGATGCCGCCCATCGTGGATCCCTCCCCGCTCGCCCCCGACCACGAGAACCTTTGGCCGCTGCGCCATCCGCAATGCGGATCTCTCGACGAAAGTCTCGCCTGGCTTCCCCGCGAACGCAAGCTCCGAACGGTGCGGCGCTGGTCTTCAATGCTTGCGGATCAGGAGGAAGTAGTAGGCGTTGCCCGGCTCGACCTCGACCTTCATCTCGGCGCTCTCGGGAAGCCGCTGGGCGAGACGGAGCATCTCCTCGCGGGTCCTGTAGAGCATCGTCCAGTCGAGGATAAACTCGGGCGACCAGAAGTGGTCGTTGGGCGCGAGCGCGTTCCCCAGGGCGATCAAACCACCGGGGGCGAGCTCGTCGAAGAGCGCGCGCACGAGCCCCTGGGCAATCGGCTCAGTTAGGTAGTCGAACAGCCCCGTGGCGAAGACGAAGTGCTGGCCGCTCTCGATCGGCAACAGCGACGGGTCGCGGATGATCTGCACGAACGAGAGGTGCAGGCAGGACAGCGCGCCGTTCGCGCCGACGGCCATGAGCTGGCGGTGGCTGTCGTTGTAGGCGATCGACAGCGCCTCGTCCTCCTGGTCGATCAGCGTCCAGGCGACGCTTCCGGGCCAGCCGCGCCGGCGGGCGATGAAGTCTGATACCTCGCGGGCCGGGCCACAGCCCAGGCTGGCGACGCGGAAGACCCCGTCGGCGTCGGGTCGCTCCCGAAAGCGGTCGTGCTCCTCCTCCATCAACCGGACGACGTAGTCCTTGCGCGTTCGCACGCCAGCCGACAGCGGGTGCTCGACGCCGAGCTTGTGGAAGACGCGCGCGAACACGGAGTCGCCCTCGAGGGCGTTGTTGTAGTAGTACTGCATCACCTGGTAATCGCCCGCGTACCCGAGCGGCTTGCCGTACGCGCGGTGAACGAGCGGGCAGGCCGAGAGCACAGGCGTGACCAGCATCTCCGTCAACCGCTTCGACGCGAGCAGCACCTCGCGGTCGCCGAGCACCGCCACCGCGGCGCGCGAGGCGCGGCGCTGGATCTCGGCCCACGGCTCGCGCAGCTGGGCGAGGGCGCGGTCGGCGAGGCCGGCGAGCGCGTCACCGTCGCGCGCCGGGCGCGCGCGGTAGCGGGCCTCGCTGCGGTCGAGGACGCGCCGAGAAAAGTGGAGGAACTGCACGGCGCGGTCCATCTCCTCCTGGAGGGCGGCCGGGATCCGTGACCGCCAATACTCCGGCCCCTGAGCGAGGTCGGTCTCCAACTGGCCCTCTTCGTCCTGGTGCAGGATCTCGGGGAGGTCGAGGAACCCCCCGACGAGGCCGATCGCGACCCGGGCGCCCTTGCGTAAGCCCGGCTCGATGCGGGCGACACGCCCGCGGCCGTGGAACACCTCACGGTGGTGCAGGCGCAGCACGACGTCGAACTCTGTCCCCACTCTCCACCCCGTGGCGTCGGCGGACAGGAACGACACACCGTTCATCGACACGTCGAACAACGAGAACTCGTTGCCGTCCACCAACAGCTGCGGCTGGGCGTCGCGCGACAGGAGGTCGCGCACGCGTCGCCGCTCGGGCCGGAAGAAGACGGCCCGCCCCAGCGCCCCCATCAGCTCCTCGTACGATTTCGCCATCGTCTCCCGTATCCCTTCGTCGCGCCCCTTGCCGAGGCCGACCGCTCACGTTCCCGCGCCGCCGCCGGGCTGTTGGGCGCTCGAGGGGCGTGCGACCGGCAGTTCGACCACGAACTCGGCTCCCCCCCCCGGGCGGTTTTGGTACGCCAGCGTCCCGCCGCAATCCTGGACCAACTTGCGCGCCAGGTAAAGCCCGAGACCTGTGCCGGAGCCGACCTGTCGCGTTGTGAAGAACGGGTCGAAGATCCGTGCCGCGACCTCGGCCGGGATCCCGGGCCCGTCGTCGCCGATTCGCACCGTGACCTTGGCGGCGTCCGAGGATGTCGCGACGAACAGGTTCCTGGCCCCGGAGCGGAGCGCGTTGTCCAGGATGTTAAGGAACACCTGGTTGAGCGGTCCTGCCGCCGCAGCAGCGCGCTGGGCCGCCGAGTACTCGCGGTGCACGGGAACGTCTGTCGTGCGGTGCTCGAGAAG
>JAKAFI010000010.1 GCA_021818005.1 Acidobacteriota bacterium
GACGAGGTGATCTTCGCGGCGCACGAGCCAGCGGACAGCTTCTACGTGATCGCCAGCGGCCGCGTCAAGGTGTGCGTCTCCTCCGCCGGAGGCAAGGAACTCATCCTCGCCACGCTCGGCCCCGGGCAGTTCTTCGGCGAGATGGCGCTGCTCGACGACGCGACGCGCTCGGCGAGCGTGGTGGCACAGCTCCCGACGGTGGCGTACCGGCTGCGGCGCCACGACTTCGAGCGGCTCGTCGAGCAGCATCCCACGATCGCCCGCAAGCTGCTGCGCGAGCTGTCGCTGCGGCTGCGACGCTCGAACGCGCAGATGGAGTCGCTGGCGACCCTCGATGTCGTCGGCCGCCTGGCGCGTTACCTCATCGACCTGGCAAAGCAGCACGGCCAGATCCTGGGGAACGGCTGGGTCGCCGTCCGGCGCCCGACCCACCAGGACATCGCCAACTCGATCGGGACGTCGCGCGAGACGGTGACCCGTCTGATGAACGACCTCGAGCAGCGCGGTCTCGTGGTCAACGAGGGCAAGATGAGCTACCTGCGGGAGTCGGTCCTCTCCGAGGCGGCGGAGTGAGCCCTCCCGGCGAGGTCGATCGCGGCCGGGCCGGGCCGGGCGTCGCCGGCGAGGGCGGGGAGGTCCGCGACCGCAGCGGCGAGTGGTCGGGGATGCGGGCGGGGGCGGTGGCGCAGCGGGCGGCGCAGGAGGTGCGGGCCGCTCTGCGACCGTTCACGATCCCGAACGGCATCACCCTGATCCGGCTGGCGCTCACGCCGTTCTTCGTGCTCGCGGTTCTCGAGGAGAACCACCGTCTCGCGCTGGGGATCTTCGTCGCCGCGGGCGTCTCCGACGCACTCGACGGCCTGCTCGCGCGCCTGCTCGGGATGCGCTCGATGCTGGGCAGCTATCTCGACCCGATCGCGGACAAGACGCTGCTCGTCGCGGCGTATGTGACGCTGACGCTGCGTTTGCCGGGCGCCGTGACGGTGCCGCTGTGGCTGACCGTGATGGCGCTGTCGCGCGATCTCCTGATCGTGATGGTCGCGCTGTTGCTCTACCTGGGGGCCGGCGTGCGGCAGTTTCCGCCCTCGGTGTGGGGGAAGTGGACGACGTTCCTTCACATCGTGACGATCGCGGCCGTGCTGGTCGCCAACGTGACGACGGTTCCCGGGCACCTGTTGGCGGCGTGTTTCTACATCGCGATGGCGTTCACGGTGATCTCGGGCGCCGACTACGTCCGCCGCGCGGCTCTCACGATCGAGGCGTTGCACGACGGCGAGCGCCGCTAGCGTCGGCGGCGGCGCGCGACGGGGTTTTGGAGGCCTGGCATGATCGAACAACGCGTGTTCTGCGGCGGGCAGTACGCGGCCGAACTCGAGCGGCCCGAGGAGTACCGGCGGCGGCGGACGGCTGTCCGGGCGAAGCTCGCGCCGGGGGACCTGGCGGTGGTCCTGGGCGCCACCGACGCGCGCGGCTACGGGGACGTCGGCACGTTCCGGCAGGAACCGGGGTTCTTTTACCTCACCGGGGTCGAGCTCCCGGGCGCGGTGCTGCTGCTCGAGCGTGAGCACGAGGCGTTGCTGCTCCCCGAGCGCCGGCCTGCGCTGGAGGCGTGGACCGGCCCGAAGTTCGGTCCGGGCGAGAGCGCGGCTGCCGAGCTCGGCTTCGAGGAGGTGGGGTCGCGCGATCCCGGCGAGGTCGTGGTGGACGCGCGCCGCCGGCCGGTGCCCGGGTACCTCGACCGCATCGCCGATGCGCTGGGTGCGGGCGGGGCGTTGTGGGTGGTGCTGCCGGGCTCGGCCGCGGGCGACCTCACATCCGAGCAACGGATGGTGCGGCGGCTACGCGACCGCCTGCCGAGCTTCGCCGTGCGCGACCTCGCGCCGGTGCTCACCGGGATGCGGCTGCAAAAGTCGGCGGGCGAGATCGCGCTGCTGCGCAAGGCGGTGGCGGCGACGGTCGCCGCGATGCGCGCGGCGGGCGCGGCGGTGGGCCCCGGCCGTCGCGAGGGCGAGGTCGAGGGAGCGGCGTTCGCCGCGCTGCGCGCGACGGGCGCCGAGGGGTGGTCGTTCCCCCCGATCGTCGGGTCGGGACCGGCGGGGTGCGTGCTGCACTACGACGCGAACCTGGGCGTGCTGGCCGACGGCGAGCTCGTGGTGGTGGACATCGGCGCCCGGCACGGGTACTACTGCGGCGACCTGACGCGCACCTTCCCGGTTAGCGGAGGGTTCACCGTGCGGCAGCGGGAGCTGTACGGCGCCGTGCTCGCGGCCTACGACGCGGCGGTGGCGACCCTGCGGCCCGGTTCGACGATCGCGGCGGCGCGCCGGGCGGCGTTCGCGGTGCTCGAGGGCTGCGGCGTGGCCGGCGACGACGGCCGGACGCTTGGCAACTTCTTCATCCACGGGCTCGGGCACTTCCTCGGCCTGGAGGCGCACGACGCCGGCGGCGAGGCGCCCGTCCTCGAGCCCGGCATGGTCGTGACGGTGGAGCCGGGCGTCTACCTGCCCGGCGAGGGGGTCGGCATCCGGGTCGAGGACGACTATCTGATCACGGCGGACGGCGCCGAGAACCTCTCGGCCGCGCTGCCGCGCGACGCGGCCGCGGTCGAGGCGATGGTGGGCCGGCGCTGACCGGCTGGCGGGGAAGAGCGATGCGTCCGGGGACGTTACAGCAGGGCGAGATGGGTGGTCTTCCGGCGCCGGCGGGCGCGACCGTGGCCGACGAGATCGTGCGGCTCAAGCGCGAGCGGGGAGCGATCCTGCTCGCTCACTACTACCAGGACCCCGAGATCCAGGACCTGGCGGACTTCGTCGGCGACTCGCTCGAGCTGGCGCGCGCGGCGCAGGCCGCCCAGGCGAAGGTGATCGTCTTCTGCGGCGTCCGCTTCATGGCCGAGGTGGCGAAGATCCTCAACCCGGCGGCGGAGGTGCTGATCCCCGACCTCGAGGCGGGGTGCTCGCTCGAGGAGTCGTGCCCTGCGGATGCGTACGCCCGCTGGCGGGCCGAGCACCCGGGGGCGTTCGCGGCCACCTACATCAACTGCTCGGCCGCGGTGAAGGCGCTGTCGGACGTGATCGTGACCTCGTCGTCGGCGGAGCGGATCCTGCGCCAGGTCCCCGAGGGGACGCCGATCCTGTTCGCTCCGGACCGTCACCTCGGGGCGTACCTCGAGCGCCGGCTCGGGCGCACGATGGTGCTCTGGCCGGGGACGTGCGTTGTGCACGAACAGTTCTCCGAGAAGGCGCTCGTCGAGCTCAAGGTCGAGCACCCGCGGGCGCTCGTCGCGGCGCACCCGGAGTGCCCCGAGGCGATCCTGGCACAGGCGGACCACGTCGGCTCGACCACCTCGATCCTGCGCTACGTGCAGGAGAGCCGCGGCGAGGAGTTCCTGATCGCCACCGAGCCGGGGATCATCCACCAGATGGAGAGGCTCGCCCCCGGCAAACGCTTCATCCCGGTGCCGGGCGGCAGCGGCGAGTGCGCGTGCAACGTATGCCCGTACATGCGCCGCAACACGCTCGCCAACCTGCTCGCCTGCCTGCGCGACGGCGGCCCGCGGCTCGAGCTGCCGGAGGAGCTGCGCGTCGCCGCGCTCAAGCCGCTCCAGCGGATGCTCGAGATGTCCGTGGCGACGCCACGGGGCTGACACCGCCAAGCGGCCGGCGGCCGACGCGACCGGCCCGGTGCGCGCCGCGGGCGCGAGACGGTGGTAGCGTAGCCTCGCCCGGCGACCCGAGGACGGACCGGCGGGGCGGGAGGCGGCATGGCCGTGGAGAAGAGCTACCACATGACCCCGGAGGAGTTCAGGCGGCACGGCCGCGAGGTGGTGGACTGGATCGCGGACTACTACGAGCGCGTCGAGTCGCTGCCCGTGCTCTCCCGCGTCGAGCCGGGAGCGGTCCGCGCCGCGCTGCCGCCGCGCCCGCCGCAGGAAGGCGAACCGTTCGCCGCGATGCTGCGCGACCTCGACGAGGTGGTGATGCCGGGGATCACGCACTGGCAGTCGCCGAACTTCTTCGCGTTCTTCCCGGCGAACACGTCCGGCCCGGCGATCCTCGGCGAGCTGCTCGCCGCCGGGCTCGGGGTGCAGGGGATGCTGTGGGCGACCAGCCCGGCGTGCACGGAGCTGGAGACCCACGTGCTCGACTGGCTCGTCGACATGCTCGCGCTGCCGCCGGCGTTCAAGTCGTCGGGCACGGGCGGCGGCGTGATCCAGGACTCGGCGTCCTCCGCCGCACTGTCCGCCCTCGTGGCGGCGCGGGAGCGCGCGACCGCGCTGCGCAGCAACGAGAGCGGGTGCGACGGCCGGCTCGTCGCGTACGTCTCGTCGCAGACTCACTCCTCGGTGGAGAAGGCGGTGAAGATCGCCGGGATCGGCCGTGCCAACCTGCGCGTGGTCGCGGTCGATGAGCGCTGGGCGATGCGCCCCGACGCGCTCGCGGAGGCGATCGCGCGCGACCGACGGGACGGCCTGACGCCGTTCTTCGCGGCGGCGACGGTCGGCACCACGTCCTCGAACGCCGTCGACCCGCTGCGCGAGATCGGGGCCGTTTGCCGGGGCGAAGGCGTCTGGCTGCACGTCGACGGGGCGATGGCCGGCACCGCGGCTTTGTGCCCGGAGTTCCGCCGCCTCCAGGACGGCCTCGAGCTGGCCGACAGCTACTGCTTCAACCCGCACAAGTGGATGTTCACCAACTTCGACTGCGATTGCTTCTGGGTCGCCGACCGGACCGCGCTCGTCCGGGCGCTCTCGATCCTCCCCGAGTACCTGAGGAACAAGGCGACGGAGTCGGGGGCCGTCATCGACTACCGCGACTGGCAGGTGCCGCTCGGACGCCGGTTCCGGGCGCTCAAGCTCTGGTTCGTGATCCGTCACTACGGGATCGCCGGGCTGCAGCACCACGTGCGCCGCCACGTCGAGCTGGCGCAGCGTTTCGCCGCCTGGGTCGAACGGTCCGCCGCGTTCGAGCTCGTCGTGGCGCCGCCGCTGAACCTCGTCTGCTTCCGCCACACGGCCGGGGACGAGTTCAACCGGGAGCTGCTCGAGCGCGTGAACCGGAGCGGGCGGCTGTACCTGACCCACACCACGCTCGACGGGCGGTTCGTGCTGCGGCTGTGCGTCGGCCAGACCACCACCGAGGAGCGGCACGTCGCCGAGGCGTGGCGGGTGTTGCAGGCGGAGGCGGACGGGCTGGAGCGCGGCGCTGCGCCCCAGGAGCGGCGGTAGGGACCGGTCCCGGTGCTAGGCTAGCTCCCGTGAACGCGATCGTGGCCGAGGTGCGCCGCCGCGGGCGGGTGAGTTTCGCGGAGTTCATGGGCCTGGCGCTCTACCACCCGGAGGCCGGGTACTACACGAAGCCGCGCCCGGGTCCGGGCCCGGCCGGCGCCGCCGGCGACTTCCTGACCGCCCCCACGGCCTCGCCGGTGTTCGCCCGGACGATCGCCGCCCTCGTCGCCGGCCTGGAGGGGGCGCTCGGCGAGGCGCTGACGTTCGTCGAGCTCGGCAGCGGCGAGGGCCTGTTCCTCGCGCCGTTCCTCGCGGCGCTGCCGGAGCCGCCGGCGAACGGCACGCGGCGCGTGATCGCGGTCGAGGCCGCAGAGTGGGCGCGCTCCCGGATCGCGGAGCGCTGCCCCGGCGTCGAGGTGGTGGCAGCGCTCGCCGCGGCGCGCTGGCCGGAGGGGGCGGTGGTGCTGTTTGCGTCCGAGCTCTACGACGCGCTCCCGGCCCACAGGGTCACCGTTCACGACGGGGCGCTGGCGGAGTTCTTCGTCGAGGCCGACGCGCGCGGCGACCTGTGCTGGCGGCTCGGTGAGCCGAGCGCGCCCGAGATCCTCACCTACCTCGGCGAGTGCGGGCTCACGCTCGCCGAGGGGCAAGTGGCGGAGATCCGCCCGGCGGTTCGCGCCATCCACGCCGGCCACCTGAGCTGGTGCGGCCACGGAGGCGTGGCGCTGATCCTCGACTACGGCCACCCGGGTCGCCGCCTCTACGACCCGCGCGCGAGGCGGGGCGGGTCGCTCGTGGGCTACCGCCACCACACCCTGGTGGACGACGTCCTGGCCGATCCCGGAGAGGTGGACATCACGGCCCACGTGAACTTCGACGACCTCGAGCACGGGGCTTCCGACGCCGGCTGGGAGCGCGGCGAGCTGCGGCCGCTCGGGCTCTTCCTCACCTCTCACGGCGCGCTCTCGCAGCTGCCGCCCGCGGTCCGCCGCGGCGAGCCGCTGACCCCGCTGGAGTGGGGCGAGCTCGGCGAGGTCAAGCGCCTGCTCACACCGGTCGGGATGGGCGCCGACCTCAAGGTGTTGGCGCAGGGAAGGGGCCGGCCGTGGCAGGCGTACCTCCGTCTGGCCGCACCGCCGCCGGCCGACGCATAGACCCGGCGTCGGCATCGGTGTCGGCCGGGTTCGGCTAGGCTCCCGGAGGAGCGGGGAAGGCGGGGTCGGCACCGCCCAGGAGCCGGCGCAGCGCGCCGCTCCACTCCGGGTCGAACACGGTGCCTGAGCGCTCGGTGATCCACTCGACCATGACGTCGGGGGGGAGGTGGCCGCTCCCGCCCCGCCCGGTGAACAGGATCACGAAGGCGTCGGCGACGGCGACGAGGCGGGCGGCGACATGCGGCCGACGCGGGTGGGGAAGGCGGGGGCTACCGGTGCCGGAGAAGCTGAGGTGGTGTTCGAAGGCGACGATCAGCGCGACCTCGGGAAGCTCGGGCACCTCGAGGAGCGCCGCGAGCCCGTTCTGCGGGTGGTCGAGAATCAGTTCGAGCTCGTCGCCGGCGAGTTCCAGCTCGCGGCTGACCACATCGGCTGGGAGCGCGAGCTTGCCGACGTCGTGTAAGAGCGCGGCCACGCCGAGGTCGATGCACGCGTCGCGGCCCAACCCTACCGTACGATGAGCCAGCGCGATGGAGAGCGCCGCCACGTTGTGGGCGTGCACGGCCGGCCAGAGTTCTTCACCGTCCCACGGAGCAAACTGGCGAACGGCGTCGGGATCGGCGGCGAGGGCGTCGAGCAGGGCGCGAGCGACGGCGGCGAGATCCTCCACCGCGAGGCCGCGCCCGGCCGCGAACTCCGCGAAGCAGCCGCGGACCACCGCGACGCGGTCGCGGGTCGTGGCCAGCCGGCGGCCGCGGGCGCCGCCAGCGCTTTCGTCCGGACCGCCAAGCTCCCTTTCCGCCAGGGCGATCTGGCCGACCTGGATGTGTGGGCGCGACCGCACCTCCTCCTGGCGGCGGCTGGCCAGATCCTGGAGAAACCCCTCCAGCTCGTCGAGGCGCACGCCAGCGCGTACGGTGACGAACTCGATCCCGAGACGGCGGAGCCTGCGGAGGAGCGCGCTGGCGTGGCGTGAGATTCGGCTGAACGGTCGCCCCTGGACGAACAACTCGTCGCCGAGGACCACGAGGGGCAGTTCGGATTGCTCCGAAAGCAGGCGCTGGAGCTGGAGATCGATGCGTTGCAGCGCCGCCACGGTCCTCGGGTGCGAGCCGCCGTACAGGCCCACCACGGCGCTGGCTCCGACCAACTGGCCAAGCAGGCTGTCGACGAGGAGTTCCCACTTGGTACGCTCGCTCACGGGTCGTCCTCCGAATCCAGGGCGTCGCGGCGAAGCGCGGGCTGAGCCGCCTCGGTCGCCTCGACCTGGCGCCCGCGCGCCAGCGCGGCCTCCTGCCCCGTCTGTGCGGCGTCGATAAGCGCGATGGCGGCCGCGGCCTCGCGACGCACCTCGCGGAGGGAGACGGGGGACAACCACTGCCTGATCCCGAGGATGCGCCGGAGCGGCGCGAGGGCCACCGCCTCGCCGAGGTGGCCGACGGCGCGAATCAGCGCGACGGTACTGGCCTCACGCAACCTGGCGCCGGTACGCGCGCGCAGGCGGGACGCCAGCGCGGCGGCGACGTCCGGGTGCCGGATTCGCGAGGCGACCTCGATCGCCGCCACGCTCCTTCCAGGGTCGGGGTCGTCGACCGAGCGCATCAGGGTCACGAACCACTCGGGGTCCTGTACGCTGACGAGAGCCTTCAAAATCTCGGCCAAGACCTTCGGGTGAACGCCGTCGACCCGCGTCTTGAGCGCGTTCACGACGTCGGCGGCCGCGGCCCGGCGAAGCAGAAAGACCGCATTGCGTACCACGTACCAGCGCGAATCGTCGAGGAGCGGCTTGAGGTAAGGAACCGCCGCCGTTCCCTGCCGTGACACGACCTGGAGCAGACGCTTGCGCACGGCCAAGTTCTCCTCCTCCACGAGCGCATCGAGGATCGCGGGGATGGCCGCCTCGCCGAGGGCGGCCAGGGTCGCGGTGAGTTCGGCGTGGCGGGACTTCGCCACGGTGCGAAACGCCCGTACCGCGGCCGGAACACCCTCGATCGCGATCATCCGGCGGCTCCCTGCGCTGCGGCTGGCGCCGACGAGCGGCGCCAGCCGCGTCGCGGTCTCGATGTCGCCGGCGTTGAGCGCCGCGACGAAGTCCTCGACGAGGCGGGTGGCCGCGAGCTCGGCTACCGGCGAGTTCGGCCACAGGGTCATCGCCTCCAGCAGGATGCGCACCACGTGGCGGCGCGGCTCGCTCCCTGCGAGGGCCTCCACCAGCTCACGCGCCCCCGTCCCGTCGGCCAGCGCGCCCGCGGGTTGCGTGGATTCGCCCTCCGGTCCCGCGGGGGTCGACGGCGGCAAGACCGGGACGCGGGCCAGTAGACCCCGTGCGCGGGCCGCGATTGCCTCGGGAGTCGCGGGGAGCTCATGGCGCGTCGGAGCGGACAGGTGGCGCAAGGCTCGCTGCACCACGGCCGGGATCGGGAGGCCCTGCTGGAGCATCCGTTCGACGGCGTCGAGCAGCAGCTCACTGGCAACCCACGGGTCGTCAGGGTCGGCGAGCGGCAGGTGGCGGAGGCCGGCCGCCACGGCCAGCAGTCGGCGCTCCGGGTCGAGCAAACGGAGCAGCTCGGCGAAGAAAGCTCGCAGCTCGGCGAGGGCGAACGGGCGACGACCTTGGGCCGGATCGCGCGCGATCTCCTCGAGGTGGGCGAAGAGGTGATCAAACAGCGTCTCCGGGTCGCCGACCGACGCGGCCATGGCCGCGGCGGCGCCGGGCGTGAGGTCACCCGAGTTCACCAGAGCGGCGATCGAGAACGCCCCGTCGCGAGCCAGCCGTTGCGCCAGCTCGCTCCACACCTGGCGCGAACCGCCGGCGGCGCGGGCGTCGTCTGCGTCGAGCAGTTGCAAGCCGGAGAGGTCGATCGGGACGAGCTCGATGCCCGGAGGTGCCGGACCGGCGAGGAGGCGGGAGCGGTCGGCCTCGCCGGGCGCCTCGCTGAGTTCGGCCAGACGGTCGGCGAGGACCGGTAGGCCATCGGCGGCCTGGGGGAAGCTGAGACGGAGCGCGCTGATCGCGACGTTTGACAGCAGTTCGACGACGCGGGCCGCCGGGACGGTGGCGGGTAGGGGGACCTCCTCGCCGGCCCAGAACAGGTGGCCGGCGGCGAACGAGACGGTCAGGGAGGCCGTGGCCGCAGGGGAGAGCGCGGCTCCCCGCGCGCGCAAGCGGGCGCGCGCCGGCTCCAGAGCCGGGTGGGAAGGGGGGTAGAGCCGGAGCGCGCGGCGCAGCGCCTCGAGGTCACTGAACAGGCGCACCACCGCGTCGCAGTCGAGGTCCCCCATCGGGCGACTCCCCGTCAGGATTCTAGCGCGGGTAGGAGGTCACCGAGGTCCCGCAGGTCGGCAAGGCGACGGAGTTCGATGCCGGGCTCCGCGTCGGCGGTCACGGAAGTGGGCACGGCGCACGACGCGAACCCGAGCGCCCGCGCCTCGCGCAGTCGCTCGGCCGGGCGGCCGACGGCGCGGATCTCCCCGAGCAGGCCGATCTCGCCGAAGAACGCCAGGTCGTCGGGGAGCGGACGGTCGGTCGAGGAGGAGATCAGGGCCGCCGCGACCGCGAGGTCGAGGGCGGGCTCGTCGACGCTGACGCCGCCGACGAGGTTGACGAACACGTCGCGTTCGGCCCAGCGCGAGCCCGCGCGCTTCTCCAGCACCGCGAGCAGGAGCGCGAGGCGCCCCGGATCCATCCCCTGCGCGACCCGCCTCGGGTTGGCGAGCGGCGAGCGCGAAACGAGCGCCTGCACCTCGACCAGGAGCGGCGTCGAGCCCTCGATCACGACCGCGACGGCGGAACCGGGGGCGCCGGGGCGGCGGTCGGCCAGCAGCACCGCCGACGGGCTGACGATCTCCTCGAGCCCGGTGTCGCTCATCGCGAAAAGGGCGAGCTCGAGCGCCGAGCCGAACCGGTTCTTCGTCGAGCGCAGGATGCGGTGCGGGTGGTTGCTGCTGCCGGAGAACTCGAGCACGGCGTCGACCACGTGCTCGAGCGTCTTCGGACCGGCGACCAGGCCCTCCTTGGTGACGTGGCCGACCAGGATGACCGGGGGCCCGTCGCGCTTGGCGAGCTCGACGAGCTGGCCGGCGACCTCGCGCACCTGGGTGACGCTCCCCGACACCGCGGGCACGCGTTCGGAGTACATCGTCTGCACCGAGTCCACGATCACCAGCGCCGGGCGCAGGCGCCGGGCCGTGGCCACGACCGCCTCCACCGCCGGCTCGGCGAGGAGGAGGACGTTGTCCCCGACGCATCCGAGGCGGTGGGCGCGGAGGGCGACCTGGCGGGTCGACTCCTCGGCGCTGACGTAGAGGACGCGGCCGAGCTCGGGGCGGCGCGCCGCCGCCTGGAGCAGGAGCGTGGACTTGCCGACGCCCGGCTCGCCGGCGACGAGGACGACGCTGCCTGGCACGAGGCCGCCGCCGAGGACGCGGTCGAGGCCGGCGATCCCGGTCGCGACGCGCGGCGAGTCCGCCAGCTCCGCGTCGGAGAGGGCGACCGGCTCCGCGGCCGCGCCGCGGCTGCGCGGCTCGGAGCGCAGCTCGCCCGGGACCTGCTCGAACGTGTTCCAGCCGCCGCATCCCGGGCACCGCCCCAGCCACTTCTGCGAGCGCTGCCCGCAGGCCGTGCACTCGAAGACGGCCGGCTCCCGTCCCACGGCTACTTGCCCGCGCCGATCGACGACATCGTCCCGAGCAAGTACTTGACGTCCTCGTCGCGCCAGGTGACGCCGCCGCCGAACAGCACCGAGCGCGCCTGCGCCCACACCGGGTCGTCGAGGCCGGCGAATGCGAACAGGTTGCGGGTCAGGAAGTACCGTGTCTCGAAGCGGATGTGCGGCGGCTTGACCTGGCGGCTGAAGTCGTACGCCTCGAGGGTGAGCTGGAGGCGGCGGTTGAGCAGCGCGCGGTCGATCCCGACGCCGCCGCGCGACTCGAACAGCCCGGCCCGGAACGTGTAGTCCTCGTACTGGAAGCCGACCTGGGCGTTGACCGTGTTGGTGTCGGAGATCCGTTGCGTCTCTTGCACCACGGAGTGCGAGGTGCCGTCGGGATAGATCGAGGTGATCGTCTGGGTGTAGTTGTTGACGCGGCCCACGGGCGAGTCCACGAGCTCGAGGCGGTAGAACCGGTTGGGCGTGGTGTGCAGGTCGAGGCCGAAGGCGCTGCGCGAGTTGTAGAGGACGCCGAGGGCGCGGTTCTTGGTGAGGCCGGGCAGCGCCTCGGCGCGCATGTTCATGTCGAGCTGCCAGCGCTCGGCGCGGCCGATCGTGTTCTTCAGCGTATCGGCGGCGCCGCGCGCGGAGGTCAGCGTCGAGTTGAGGTTGTCGACCGTCGTCGAGTCGTTGACCAGTTTGCCGACCGAGCCCTGGCCGGAGGCGATCTTGCCGGTGATCTTGTTGATGTTGTCCACGGTGGTGCGCATCTCCGCGGTGACCTGGCGGACGTTGGCGATCGAGGCGTCGAGGTTGCCGCGGTTGGCGGCGACGAGCGCGTCGAGGTGGTCGGCGAACACGGCGAGCTTGTCGGCCAGGCGCGGGAGCTCGGTCTTCAGCGACTGGGAGAAGTCGCGCATGTTCGCCATCGTGGCGTCGACGTTGGCGCGGTTGGCTTGGACGAGGTCGCGGACCGAGGCGGTGAGCTGGCGGATGTTGTCGAGGATCTCGTCGAGCCGCTTCTGCCCCTCGGGGCCGGCGAGCGAGCCGCGCAACGAGCCGGTCACGGCGTCGATGTTCTCGAACGCGGAATTGAAGCTCTTGAGCGCCTGGTCGAAGCCGACCGGACTGGTGCCGTTGAGCGTCGTGCCCGCGGGCAGCGGCGGGGCGGAGGGGAGGCCGGGGTAGAGCTCGACGTACTTGTCGCCGAGCATGCCGAGGCTGCTGACCTCGGCGCGGGCCCCCTGGTGGAGGACGACGTCGGGGTCGAGCGCCAGCGTCGTCACGGCGCGATCGCCCTGCAACGAGATCCGCTCCACGATCCCAACGCGCACGCCGGCGACGCGGACCGCGCTCTTCTCGTCGAGGCCGGCGACGGAGGGGAACACCGCCTGCACGCGCACCCGGTTGCCGCGGGTGCCGATCGGGATCTCCTCGATCTTGATGATGAACACGCCCAGGACGACCAGGGCGGCGAGCATGAACGCTCCGACGCGTGCCGTGTGACTCATGCCACCTCCTCCTCCAGCGGCTCGCCCGCGAGGAACTTCTGGATGTAGGGGTCCGCCAAGGAGCGAAAGACGTCCGGCCGGGCGATCGCGGTGATCTGCCCGTTCCGGAGCATGGCGATGCGGTCGGCGATGCGGAACGCCGACTGCATGTTGTGGGTGATCGTGACCATCGTCACGTCCAGCTGCTTGCGCATCTCGACGATCACCGCGTCGATCACCGCCGACGTGATCGGGTCGAGACCGGTGTCGGGCTCGTCGAAGAGCAGGATCTCGGGCTGCAGTGAGATGGCGCGGGCGAAGCCGACGCGCCGCCGCATCCCGCCGGAGAGCTCGCTCGTCGCCTTGCCTCCGGTCCCGTCGAGGTGGACGAGCGCGAGACACTCCTGCACCCGCGCGGCGATCGCGGCCTCGTCCATGCGCGTGTGGCGCCGCAGCGGAAAGGCGATGTTCTCGAACACCGTCATCGAATCGAAGAGCGCGCCCTCCTGGAACGACATGCCGAACTTGCGGCGGATCGCGAGGCAGCGGGCGGGCTCGCAGTTGGTGAGGTCCTCGCCGTCGATGATGACGTGACCGCGCTCCGGCGTGATCAGGCCGATCAGGTGCTTGATCAGCACGCTTTTGCCGGCGCCCGAGCCGCCCACGATCACCAGCGACTCGCCGGCCTCGACCTCGAGGTTGACCCCGCGCAGCACCTCGCGCCCGGCGAAGCTCTTGTGCAGATCGATCACGGCGATCTTGGGCGGCGCCGCCGCCCGCCCGCTCTCGCCCCGTTCGCCAGTCGCCACCGCGCCCCCCGTCCGCTTTAGAAGAGGATCTTCGTGAGGAAGAAGTCCGACACCAGGATCACCACCGAACCCATCACCACGGCGCTCGTCGTCGCCCGGCCGACCCCTTCGGCGCCGCCGGTCGTGAAGAATCCCTTGCTGCAACCGGTCACCGAGAGGATGAGGCCGAACACCGCGGCCTTGATCAGGCCGGAGGAGACGTCGTTGAGGTCGAGGTACTGGAACGTCTTCTCCCAGTACGTCACGGGGTTGGCGCCCATCAGCGCGACCGAGATCGCATAGCCGCCGAAGATGCCGAGACCGTTCGCGATCGCGACGAGCGGCGGCAGCATCACCGTGGTGGCGCCGACGCGCGGCACCACGAGGTACTGGATCGGCTCCGTGGCCATCGCGTAGAGAGCGTCGATCTGCTCGGTCACCCGCATCGTGCCGAGCTCGGCGGCGAGCGACGAGCCGACGCGGCCGGCGATCATCAGCGAGGCGAGCACCGGCGCCAGCTCGCGGGTGAGGGAGAGCGAGACGACCGACGCGACGAACCCCTCGGCGTGGAACCGCTCGAACCCGCGGTAGGTCTGCAGCGCCAGCACCATCCCGGTGAACATCGAGGTCAGGCCGACGACCGGGAGCGAGTCGACACCGACGCGGACCATCTGGCGCAGCCACTCCTTCCCGTCGAACGGGCGCCGGAACGTCCAGTAGACCGTGGCGTGCAGGATGAAGAAGAAGCGGCCGATCTCCTCGAACAGGCCGAGGCTCTTGCGGCCGACCGACTCGAGCACGCCGACGACGCCGGAGGCCTGCGTCTGCTCAGCGCTCATCGCGGGCGAACTCCGGGTTCTCGAAGCGGGTGAACTCCTCGAGGAAGACGAGCTTGAACAGGTCGGTCGGCCCGTTGCGCTGCTTGGCGATGATGATCTCGGCGAGGCGCCAGTCCTCGTCGTCGCCGGCCTCGGCGGCCTGCAGGGCACGGTTCTTGCGGTTGATGAACATCACCACGTCCGCATCCTGCTCGATCGAGCCCGACTCGCGCAGGTCGGAGAGCTGCGGTCGCTGGTCGCCGCGCCGCTCCGGGTTGCGCGACAGCTGCGAGAGCACGAGCAGGGGCACGTTGAGCTGCTTCGCCACCGCCTTGAGGCCGCGCGAGATCGCCGACACCTCCTGGGTGCGGTTCTCGGCCCGCATCCCCGACGACATGAGCTGGAGGTAGTCGACGACGACGAGGTCGAGGCCGTGCTCCATCATCATACGGCGGCACTTGCCGCGCAGCTCGAGGACGGAGATCCCGGCCGTGTCGTCGATCCACAGCGGCGCCTCGGCGAGGCGGTCGGCGGCCTCCGCCAGCCGCTGCCAGTCGGACGCCTCCTGCCGGGAGTCCGCGGTCCGCGAGAGCAGGCCGCGGGTGAGGCGCTTGACGTTGATCCGCGCCTCGGCGGAGAGCAGGCGGCGGACCAGCGCCACCGCCGACATCTCGAGCGAGAACACCGCGACCTTGAGGCCGCCCTTGACGGCGCAGTGCGAGGCGATGTTGAGAGCCAGCGCGGTCTTGCCGACGCCGGGGCGCGCGGCCAGGATCACGAGGTCCTGCTTCTGCAGGCCGGAGGTCAGCTCGTCGAGGCGGTAGTACCCGGTCTCGATCCCCGTGTACGGCGCACTCGAGCGCGAGACGCGCTCGATGTGCGCCACCTCCTCGTGCACGATCTTGCCGACGGGCTGCAGCCCGCCGCGCATCGCCCGCTCGGCGATCGCGAGGATCTGGCTCTCGGCGGCGTCGAGCGCGTCCATCGCCTCGCCCTCGTCGCGGGCGCACGTCGCCATCAGCTCCTGCGAGATGCGCAGCAGGCTGCGCTTGATCGAGCGCTCGCGCAGGATCGCGGCGTAGTGCTCGACGTTGGCCGGGTCCGGGAGACCTTCGGCGAGGGCGGAGACGTAGCCGGCGCCGCCGGCGGCGGCCAACGTGCCGCTGCGCTCCAGCTGGTCGGTTGTGGTCAGCAGGTCGATGTCGCGGTTGTCCGAGGCGAGCTTGCGAAACGCCTCGAAGACCTGGCGGTTGGCGTCGTTGTAGAAGTCGTCGGGGCCGACCGTGTCGACGACGCGGTAGAAGCAGTTGGCGTCGGCGAGCACCGCGCCGAGCACGGCCCGCTCCGCCGCCTCGCTGGCGGGGATCCTGAGGACCTGCGGGACGGCCTGGGCCGGCCCGCCGACGCCATCCGGCGCCGCCGAGGACCTGTCGGCGACCCCTCTTCCCCGTGCGTTCGTGCTCACCCGGGAATCGTAGCATGGGCGTTAGAATCCGGGCTGGTGAGAGGGCGTACACTGAAAGCGTGGCCGGGCCGGGCGAACCACACCTTGTCACCCGGGCCGGAGCGCGAGTCGGGACCTCCTGGGGGTTTGGCATGATCGTGAGCTGCCCGAGCTGCAAGACCAAGTACCAGTACGAGGAATCGCGCTTCGGCGAGGCCACGGTCAAGCGGCTGAAGTGCACGAAGTGCGAGACCGTGTTCGAGATCACGAACCCGGCCGCCGAGCGGGAGGAGCCCATCGCCGGACTGGTGCCCGGCGTGGCCGCCGATCGGACGACGAAGCACGGCAGCAAGGTCGAGGAGGCGGCGGCCGGGCTGCCGCCGCTGCCCGCGCTGCCGGCATCGAAGCGCTACTCGCTCGCCGTGATCATGGGGGCGAACGCGGGCCAGATCCACGTCCTCGAGCAGCCGCGGATCGTGCTCGGGCGCGGCGACGAGAACGACATCCAGCTGCAGGACAGCGAAGTGTCGCGCCGCCACGCGATGCTCGAGATCCACGGCGACGAGGCGGTGGTTACCGACCTCGGGTCGACGAACGGCACCTACGTGGAAGCGCTGCGCGTGCAGCGCGCCACGATCGGCAGCAACCAGGAGTTCTCGCTCGGCACCACGACGCTCATGTTCATCGTCACCGACGCCCACGACGGCATCGTGGAGTAGGGGCGGGACGGTCGGTGCGGATCGTCGTGGCGATGTCGGGTGGCGTGGACTCCGCCGTCTGCGCCGGCCTGCTCGCGCGCTCGGGCCACGAGGTGATCGGGGTGACGCTGCGCCTGGCCGAGTTGGCGGGGGCGTCGGTCTCCCGCTGCTGCTCCGAGCGTGACGTCGAGATGGCGGGCGCCGTCGCCCGCCGCCTCGGGATCCCGCACCACGTCATCGAGATGGGCGAGATCTTCCGGACGGCGGTGCTGGAACCGTTCGTCGCCTCCTACCTCGCGGGCGAGACCCCGCTGCCGTGCGCCCACTGCAACGCTCGCGTGAAGTTCGGCGAGCTCCTCGCGGTCGCCCAGCGGCTCGGCGCCGACCTCTTGGCCACCGGACACTACGCCCGTGCCGGTGAAGCGGCGGACGGCCCGGCTCTGTGGCGCGGCCGCGATCGCGGCAAGGACCAGTCGTACTTCCTGTTCGGGCTGTCGCGGGTGAGCCTGTCGCGGGTGCGGTTCCCGCTCGGCGAGATGACCAAACCGGAGGTGCGCGAGCTGGCGCGCGGCCTGACGCTGCCGAACTCGGAGCGGCGCGACAGCCAGGAGGTCTGCTTCGTTCCTCCCGGCGCGTCGTACGCGGACGTGGTCGAGCGCCTGGCGCCCGGGCGGCTGCCGGGGCCGGGCGAGGTCGTGGACCGCGCAGGACGCGTGCTCGGCCGCCACCCGGGGTTCCACCACTTCACGGTCGGCCAGCGGCACGGGCTCGGGGTCGGGGGCGGCCGCCGGCTCTACGTCGTCGAGGTGCGGCCGGAGCAGAACCGGGTCGTCGTCGGCGAGGCCGGGGAGACGGCCCGGCGCCGGTTGCGCCTGCGCGCCGTCAACTGGCTGCTCGAGCCGCCGCCCGATGTCGCTCTCGCGGTGGAGGTACAGGTGCGCTCGCGCCACACGGCGCAGCGAGCGACCATCACGCCCGGCGGCGGCGGGACGGCCGAAGTGGTGTTCGAGGAGCCGGTAGCGGCGCCGGCACCGGGCCAGGCGGCCGTGTTCTACGACGGCGACCGGGTCCTGGGGGGTGGGTGGATCGCTGCGACGGGATAGACGGCCGCACGGGAGCGCGCCGCGGCCCGGGACGGGGTCACATCGTGGTCTGGGTAGGGGCGACCTGCGGGCCCTCCGCGATGACGCCGTAGCTGCGCTCGTAGATCGCGACGTTCTCGTTGAGCGCGCGCAGGAGCTGCTTGGCGTGCACCGGCGTCATGACGATCCGGGACACGACCTGGACCTCCTCGCGGCCCGGCACGACCCGCCCGAAGTCGAGGATGAACTCCGCGAAGTTGTGCACGATCGAAGCGAAGTTCGCGTACGTCCCCAGCGCCTGCTGGTCTGAGATCACGATCTTGATCTTGTTGCCGCTGTCAGCCATGCGATCTCTCCCTCGACGCGATTCTACGGGAGCGCGCCGGTAAGGGCGAGTCGGGACGAGGGTGTGCGGGGGAGATCCGGTGGCGGTGGGGATGCGGGTGGATGCGGCGCGGGTCCCCGAAGGCGGATGCGGACGTCCGGCGTGGTGATCACCTCGAGGCCGAGCCGGTGCCAGCCGGCCGCCAGGCGCCACCCCTCGGGAGCATCGGCTGCCGCGTCCCAGGCGTCGATCAGAGCGCTGCGCCAGGCAACCCATCCGAACGGCGGCGGCACGAGGCGACGACCCGGGACCATCGCCAGGTTGAGGTAGCCGGGATCCGCGACGTGGAGACCGGAGCAGGGGTCGGCCGGGGTGCCGTCTTCGAGAACGATCCAGCCGCTGCAGGAGACGCGCTTGTGGGATGTCAGTCGTCCGGCGGCAACCGCCGTCCCCGGCACCTGCAGGACGGCGACCAGCTCCGCGAGCTGTCCGTCGGTGAACCCGTCGGGCGGAGGGATGGCGATGATGTCTTCGCCACGGCCCCGGGCAGCCGCGACGAGCTCCGATGGCGAGAGCCCTGTCACCACCATCGGACTGACAGGCCCTAGCGCCGCCGACGGCGGCTCGCGCCACACCTCGCCGGTGGTCGCAACGGCACACGAGACGGAGGGGTCGGCTCGCCGTCGGACGCGGAACATGCTCGCGTTGCTGAGAACGACCGACCCTGCGCTCCGACCGCCGCGGGGAAACGCCTCGACGTGCTCCAGCAGCGCTGCGAGGGCCCGTTCGTTGGCATGCGGTTTGGCGATCGCCGCCGCGGCCATCGAGCCGGTCGTGGTTCGCCAGTGGTAGAGGATCGCGGGTAGGTGGCCGAAGCTGGCCCCGGCGGCGAGTGCCCTGAGCGCCAGGTCGTAGTCCTGGGCCCCGTCGAAGCCGGCCCGGTGGCCCCCGACCCGTTCGAGCATGGTTCGTCGCACGGTGCGCAGATGGCTGACGTAGTTGAACGCGAGAAGGAGGTGCCGCGACCACCCCGGCTTCAAACAGGGATCGAGGTGACGGCCGCGCTCGTCGACCTTGTCCTCGTCAGTGAACACCCAGTCCGAGGCGGGATCCAGCGACAGGTGCTTGGCGACGAGCTCGAGGGCCTTCGGGTGAAGTTCGTCGTCGTGATCGAGAAACGCCACGTACTCGCCCCGCGCCTCGGCGAGGATCTCATTGCTCGCCAGCGCGATGCCGGCGTTGGTGCGGCGGGTTAGGAGCCGGATCCGCGAGTCCGAGCGGGCGGCTTCCGCGAGGACGCGCCTGACGTGAGGTTCGGGCGAGGCGTCGTCCAGCGCGATCAGCTCCCAGTTGCCGTAGCTCTGATTGACGACGGAAACGATCGCGGCGCGGAGGTGGTCCTCGGCGACGCGCCAGACAGGCAGCGCGACCGTGAAGAGCCGATCTCCTGCCGGGGACTCAATCCGGGGGAGGAAGTGACCGGTGGCGAGAAGCCGGCCGTAGCGCGACCGCGTGTGCAACCGGTGCCACGCCCGGCTCACCTTGCGGACCAGCAGGGGGGGGGAGTGCCGGTACGCCAAGCCTTTTGCCGCGAGGAGCTTGGCGCGGGCCAGGAAGCGGGAGAGGCTGGGCGCCCGCCTCACCGGAGGCCGACCTTCTGCTGCCGTGCCATCTGGTGGACCCGTCCGGAGTAGTAGGCCCAGACGATGACGGAGCGATAGACGTGATGCGGCAGCGGCACTCCGACCCAGTCGAGCAGCGAAACGAACGGCACGAGCACCGGCATGATGGTGCGGGCGGCCGCGAACCAGCGCGGCGGTTGCGGCGGGGGCATGACCGGATCGGACTGCAACTCGGGATGCAGGCGGTACAGGGTTGCGATGGAGCGGCCGACGTTCGATTGGCGGCGCAGAAACGACCGCATCGTCATGGGATGGTGGTGCCGCGTCCGTGCACTCGCGAGGTAGTAGATCCTCGCACCTTTGCTGGCGAGACGATAACCCAGCTCGGCGTCTTCCCAAGCAGCGGAGGTGAACGCCGCATCGAACGGCCGCTCGCCGAGGAGGGCGCGAGGGATTGACACATTGGACGTGTAGAGGCAGTTGAACGTGAGCTCGTCGCCGTCGCGGAACATTCCGTAGGCGAACTGCTCCCCGTTGCGGTTTACGAAATCGAGGAAGGAGGTCACCTGCATCCCGCCACGGTCCCAATCCGTGAAACCGACGACGGCGCATGGCTCCGCGAGGTCGACGTGGCGCTGGAGGTGGGCGTGAACGAAGTCAGGCGCCGGGAAGGTGTCGTCGCCGATGAAGATGACGAGGTCGCCATGGGCCTGCGCGACACCGAGGTTGCGCGCCTGGCCCGGTCCCCGGTTCGGCTGGCGCAGGACAACCAGGGTGAGGCGCTCGCTGTTGTGGACTCGCCACTCCCACAACCGCTCCCACGTCCGGTCGGTGGAGCCGTCGTCCACGACGATCACCTCGTCCGGGCGTCTGGTCTGGACCGCGAGCGCTTCGAGCGTCTGCGCGAGGCACGACCAACGGTTGAAGGTGGGGACGACGACCGAAACCGTGCGCGGCGATGTCGGCTCCTCGGACCGTTCGGGGGTGAAGCGGAGCCTCCTGACCGCGCAACCTAGCCGGCGAAAATCCCAGTTGTGCCGTAGCTGGTGTGGGATCCAGGTCGGGGAGCGGAGTTCGACGGCGATGACACCGTCCGCGTCCGCCGTGGCAGGGACCGTGACCGTACGCCAGCCGTCGGCCGTCAACTCCACCGTGTGGCTCGCGCCGCTCACCTCGAGCTCCACGGCGTCGTCGCCCGCCCCGGCGGGGAGGCGTGCGGTGAGGGCCAACCGGCCGGATGTCGAGGGTTCGACACGCAGGCAGCAGGTGGCTTGCCCGCAAGTGTGCGCCGCCAGCGCCCCGTCGATCGCCTCGCGCTCGTACCAGCCCGGGCCGAGCTGGTCGCCAGCGTAGGCTTCGCCCGGCGCGAGCGTCGGGTTGGGCGTCCGGTTTGCGACCGCCTCGCGAACGCTGGGGGAGCCGGGGATCCGGGGCGAAGGAGGGGGTATGGGGGCATCGGCGATCAAGCCCATGCGGAAGAGCTCAGCATCGCTGCGCACCCGAGTGCTCTGGATCCTGATACGCAGTCCGATCGTCGAAGGCAGGTGTTCGATATTCCAGGCAACCACGCGGACGGCGAACCCCCAGGCTCCCGCCCGGAACCAGAGCTTGAAGATGTTCTTGATCGCTCGCGCGAGGTTCCAGGCCTCGAAGTTCTTGATCAAGGAGCGCACGTTGTGCCTGGCTCCCAGCAGATCGCGCCAGACGCGGCCGTGCGACGCCGTGGACGTTCCACCCCACGCGTGGCGCACGACCGCGTCCCTGCAGACGACGACCTTCTTGCCGAGGAGCCACAGCCGCCAGCCGAGGTCGACATCCTCGTGATACATGAAGAACGCCGGGTCGAAGCCGCCGCTCGCCACGAACTCCCGCTTGCGGAAGAGCGCCGCCGCTGCGGTCGGGAAGAGCGTTTCCGACGTCTCGGGAAGGCAGCGCAGCTCGGGGAACGGGAAGCCGAGGTCGCGGTCGAACCCGTAGCCCAGCCAGGTCATGCCCCCGCCGTAGGCGTTGAGGACATCGGGGTGGTCGAGGAGCCGGAGCACGGCGCAGCTGGCGGCGACCTCCGGATCTCGCTCGAGGGGGGCGGCCAACGCATCGAGCCAACCCGGCTCTACGACGGTGTCGTTGTTGAGGAGGGCCACGAGCTCCGCCCGCGCTCTCTCGATGCCGCGTCGGTTTGCCTCGCCGAAACCGAGGTTCTTCGGGAGCGGCACGACCGCGACCTGCGGATACCGGTCGGCGAGCCACTCGAGCGTGCCGTCGCGGGAGCCGTTGTCGACGACGATCAACTCCACGTCGTTCCCTGACGTCGCCACGAGAGTCGGGAGGCAGCGTTCCAGGTGATGCCGGCCGTCGAGTGTGACGATGACGACGCTCACCCGCGGCGACGCGCCGCTCTGCGCGGCCGACGTCATCGCGCCCATCGCCGCAGCCGTCTGGCGATTTTCCGCGCGAACGGTTGCTGCAGTTCGCGCAGCCGTGCCGCCGTGTCGGCCAGGATCAGCTCTCGTCGGGCCTCTCTGGCTTCGCTCTCGGAGAGTCGCGCTTTTGCGGCCTCGACGTAGCGGAGGTAGAACGACGCCCACTCGTCGCCGTGAATCGCGTCGCGATGCTTGTCGAAGAGCCTGGCGAGGAACGGCCGGCGGAGGTCGCCGGCGCCGCCGTCGTTGCGCTCCGGCCCCTGGTGAACGAAGTATGTCGCCGTGATGACCGGGATGTGGCGGAACGCGGTCCGCCGCGACAGCCGCAGCCATAGGTCCCAGTCCTCGAAGTAGTCGAGAGCCGCGTCGAACCCCCCGACTTCGAGCGCAAGCCGGCGCTCCATCAGCACCGCCATGATCGGGATCGTGTTCTCGAACAACAACCGCGTCGGGTCGAACTCGGAAGCGAACGCGCTGCGGGCGAGCACCCTCGTGGGCGCGGTTTCCCCGCCCTCCAGGAGCAGGCACTCGACGTTGGAGTAGGCGACCCTGGCGCCGGTGCGGAGCAGCTCTTCGACCAGTGTCCTGAGGTGGTGTGGGTGAACGGTATCGTCGTCGTCGAGGAAGTTGACGTACGTTCCGGTCGCACCCTCGAGCCCGACCTGTGCGGATCGCGCTCGTCCCAGCGAGGCCGGGTGGGAGATAAGGCGAACCGTCAGGGTCTTCTCGAAGTCGGCCACGACCGGGGCCGGATCCTCACCCCCGTCGTTCACGACGACGACCTCGAGATCGGGGTAGCGCTGCGCCGCGACGCTCTCGAGCGCGCGCCGGAGCAGGGGCAGCCTGTCCCGCGTGCGGATGACTATGGAGACGCGTGGCGCCCTCTGCAGCGGCTCGCGCTCGAGCAGGGGCGCGAGACGTTCCGATTGCTCCAGCGTGGCCGGGATGATGTGGCCGGGGACGCCCTGGCCTTCGTGCGGCTCGATGCGCTTGATCGTGTCGAGCGCCGAACGGAGCTCCCCGACCGATGCCGCCGTCGTCTCGGCGGCGAGGAAGCGCTCCAGCACATCGCGCGTCTCGGTGAGCATGCGCAGGCCGCCGTCCGAGAGCGGCATCTCGGCGGCGAGCGGCGGGTCCCACGCCACGAACGAGCGCACCGGATAGCGTTGCGCGACCGCGTTGGCGCACACGTGGGCGAGATCGAACGTGGCCTCGGCCGCCTCGCCGGCTACCTCGGGCGCCCACGTCGCGATCCGCGCCGGACTCCCGTCCTCGGCCGCGGCGCAGATCCGCCTGTACGCCGGGCGGAACCTCTCGCCGAGCGAGAAGGGAGGATCATCGACGGCTCCGAACAGGTCGAGAAGCTCGCTGTCGTCCTGCCGCCGGCTGGCTTGGACAGCGCGCCGGCGCGCCTCGAGATCGCCCCTGAGCGTCAGCAGCTCCGCGATCGCGAGGAGGTGGGCAAGGGCGTCCGCCGAGATCCGCGGGCTCGCGAGGAGCTTCAGCGAGGGACTGGCTTCCAATGCGCGGAAGAAGGTGAGGGCCGCGGAGGTCAGGAGGATCGGCCCCATCCGCACGTCGGCGTAGTTCTTGAAGACCGTGAAGAGGGCGTTCCTCTCGATGAGGTAGCGGCCGCGGCTCGAGATCCCGCCCCCCCATGTGGCGTGCAGCCGATGGTGAACCACGGCGTCCGGCACGAACCAGGTGCGCCGCCCGGTCAGGGCGGCGCGCCATCCGAGATCGACGTCCTCGAAGAAGGAGAAGTAGGTGGGGTCGAAGCCGCCGAGTTCCAGGAAGGCGTCTCTTCGGAACATGAGTCCGCCGGCGCAGCCGAAGAGGATCGGTCGCTCGTGGAAGCTGCGGCTGCCCGCAGGGGCGCCGACATCGTGTTGCAGAGCGTGCCCGGTGAAGTACGTGTCGGCGCCTACAAAGTCGATCCGGCTTCCGTCCCAGCTCATGATGCGGCTCGCGACCGCAGCGGCGTCGGGGTGGCGGCCGGCCGCCGCGTGCAGGGCCGCGAGCCAGCCGGGCGGGACGCGCGTGTCGTTGTTGAGGAAGGCGAGCCACCGGGCCGGAGAGAGCGCCGCGGCACGGTTGTAGGCGCGGGAGAACCCCAGGTTCGAGTCGTGCGCGATCACCCTGACCCACGGAAAGCGGGTCTGTACGAAGGCGAGCGAGTCGTCCGACGAGCCGTTGTCCACCAGCCACACCTCGTCGGGCTGAGAGGCGTCGCGGGGGAGTCCGGGCGAGCCCGGGGCGAATACGTCCATGCGGCCGAGAGACTCCAGACAGGCTTCGAGGTGCCGGCGCCCGTTGTAGTTGAGCACGAGCACGGTAGTGCGCAGCGCAGGCTCACCCGATGAGTTGGTATCGCTCACTCCTGCATCATACGCAGGAACGGTTTCTGGCGCCTAGCCTCCCGGTCGAGCCGCTGAGCTAAACTCCGAGCCCAAGGGGGTGACACGATGCGTTCGATTCCCGTTCGGGCCCAGGCCTGGCTCGGCCGGTTTCGCCTCCCGCGTCCTGGGGCTGAGCCGGGCTACGGCTCGTGGTGGAACGCGATTGCGTCGACGAGAGCCGGCGCCTACGCGCTTACCTACGTCGTCGACGACGAGGACGATTACCGCAGCCGGGGTTGGGACGGGGACGAGAACTCGTTCGGCGCCAGGCAGTTCATTGAAATGGCGGGGCTGGGATTAAGGTCGCGCGTTCTCGAGATCGGCTGTGGTTTGGCGCGAATCGGGCGCGAGATGGCGCCGCACGTGGGCGAGTGGCACGGCGCAGACATCTCGAGGAACATGCTGGCCCTCGCCAGGGAACGCACGAATGGCCTGGGCAACGTGGCGCTCCACGAGCTCCCGAACGTCGGCCTCGCACAGTTTGCAGACGCGAGCTTCGACTTCGTGTACTCGACGATCGTGTTCATGCACCTGGACAAGGAGGACGTCTTCCAGTACCTGCTCGAGGCGTGGCGGGTGCTGAGGCCGGACGGCCTCGCCTACTTTGACACGTGGAACCTGCTTCACCCGGACACCTACCGGCAGTGGCGGAACACACAACGAGGGAACGTGGGCGGGAGCAAGGTCCGGGGCCGAATCCAGTTCGCCACTCCGCAGGAGCTGAGAACCTACCTGGAGGACGTCGGATTCGATGTGCTTCGTCTTGACGATGACAGGCTGGTGCGGGCGCTGTGTCGGAAGGCGCCGGTACGTCCCTACGAGCCCAATGACGGACGGCCCCCGTTCGGTTACATCGACGAGCCACGCAACGGCGGGATCGTGAAGGAGCGCCTCCACGTCGCGGGGTGGGCGCTCGACGACGTGACCCGGATCGAGGTGAAGGTTGACGGGCGGCTCGTGCTCGGGGACGCACGGTTGGGGTGTCCGCGGCCTGACGTCGCGGAGGCGTTCCCCCGGTACCGTCACGGCATTCCGTGCGGGTTCGCCCTCGACGCGGCGCCCGCGGGCGTTGCGGCCGGCAGGCATACGCTGCAGGTTGTCGCGACCGACACTTCCGGCGCGATGACGGACCTTGCGGGGAACCATCGTTCGTTCGTGTTTGCGGGGTGAGTTCGCCGGTCTGCCGGTCCGCCGCCGGGCGGTGCCGGCTACCGTGGGCACCGGTGGGAGTTGCACGCCTTGCTGGCGCGGCAGGCGTTCTCGCCTGTTGACCACCACGAGCGGCGCCCGTATTCTCTCCTGGTTGCAGCTTGCGCGGGAGTTCACGAGCGCGGCTCGCACGTGGAGGACGACATGAACGGGATCTTCCGGGTTCCCCAACCCGTCAACGAGCCGGTCCGCGGCTATGCGCCGGGCTCGGCCGAAAAGAAGAGCCTGAAGGCGAAGCTTGCCGCGATGCGCGGCCATCGGATCGAGATCCCGCTGGTGATCGGCGGCGAGGAGGTGCGCACCGGGAAGCTCGGGACGTGCGTGATGCCGCACGCGCACGGCCACGTGCTCGCGACTTACCACAAGGCGGGCAAGGCCGAGGTCGAGCGGGCGATCGCCGCCGCGCGGACGGCGCACGCGACGTGGTCGCGGGTGCCGTTCGCCGAGCGCGCCGCGGTGCTGCTGCGCGCCGCCGAGCTGCTGGCGGGCCCGTTCCGTGACGAGGCCAACGCCGCGACGATGCTCGGGCAGTCCAAGACCGTCTTCCAGGCGGAGATCGACTCGGCGTGCGAGCTGATCGACTTCTGGCGCTTCAACCCGCACTTCGCGCAGCGGATCTACGAGGAGCAGCCGGCCTCGGCGCCCGGCGCCTGGAACCGGGTCGAGTACCGCCCGCTCGAGGGGTTCGTCTTCGCGGTGACGCCGTTCAACTTCACCTCGATCGCCGGCAACCTGCCGACCTCGCCCGCGCTGATGGGGAACACGGTGCTGTGGAAGCCGGCCTCGAGCGCGGTGTACGCCGCCTACCACATCATGAAAGTTCTGATCGCGGCGGGGATGCCGCCCGGCGTCGTCAACATGGTCGTCGGCTCGGGCGGCGAGGTCGGCAACCCGGTGCTGGCGTCGCCCGAGCTCGCCGGGATCCACTTCACCGGCTCGACCGCGGTGTTCCAGCAGATGTGGAGGACGATCGGCGACAACATCGCGAGCTACCGCTCCTACCCGCGCATCGTCGGCGAGACCGGCGGCAAGGACTTCGTGTTCGCGCACGCCTCCGCCGACGTCGACGCGCTGGTGACCGCGCTGGTGCGCGGCGCGTTCGAGTTCCAGGGGCAGAAGTGCTCGGCCGCCTCGCGCGCCTACGTCCCGGCCTCGCTGTGGCCGCGGGTCAAGGCGGGGCTGCTGGCGCAGATCGGCGAGATCAAGGTCGGCGACCCCGAGGACTTCAGCAACTTCATGGGCGCGGTGATCGACAAGCCGGCGTTCGACAACATCAAGGCGTACATCGACTTCGCCAAGGCCTCCCCGGACGCGGAGATCATCGCGGGCGGCGGTTGCGACGACAGCGCCGGCTACTTCATCCAGCCCACCGTCGTGCTCACCAGCGACCCGAAGTTCAAGCTCATGCAGGAGGAGATCTTCGGGCCGGTGCTCACGGTGTTCGTCTACCCCGACGCCGAGCTCGAGCGGGCG
>JAKAFI010000215.1 GCA_021818005.1 Acidobacteriota bacterium
CGACTCTCCGGGCGCAACCCGCTCTCCGATGATGAAGGCGTCGGCGGGGATGCGCCTCTTGCCCTCGCGCTGCACCTCGGTGACCACGCCCACGGTGCCGCCGCCGCAGCGCACGGCGACGCCGGCGGGCGAGACCGCCAGCACGGTGCCCGGCTCCTGGTCGCCGGGGACCCCGACCCCGACCTCGAACCCGTGCACTTTCAGGCGGCCGCCGCGAAACGTGGTGAACAGCCCCGGCCAGGGGTCGAACGCGCGGCAGCGGCACGCCAGCTCGCGCGCGGAGAGCTGCCAGTCGATCCGCCCCAGCTTGCGGTCGAGCTTCGTCGTGACCGTGGCAAGCGCGGCGTCCTGCACCGCCGGCGTCACGGTGCCGGCCGCGAGGCCCGCGAGCGTCTCCACCACGAGCTCGGCGCCCAGCGCCGCCAGGCGGGCCTCGAGCTCGGGGGTGCGCTCCTTGGGGCCGATCGCGACCTCGCGCTGCAGCAGGATCGGGCCGGTGTCCATCCCCTCGTCGAGCAGCATCGTCGTGACCCCGGTCGTCGCGTCGCCGGCGGCGATCGCCGACTCGATCGGCGACGGCCCGCGGTAGCGCGGCAGCAACGAGGGGTGAAGGTTGATGAAGCCGTGGCGGGGAACCCGCAACACGCGCGGCGAGATCATCCGCCCGAACGCGACGACCACCGCGACCTCCGGTGCGAGCGCGCGCAGGCGGCCGAGGAAATCGTCGACGCCCAGCTTCTCCGGCTGCGCCAGCGGGAGGCCGAGACGGCGCGCCGCCGCGACGACGGCCGGGGAGGTCAGCCGCAGGTGGCGGCCGGCGGGCTGGTCAGGACGCGTGACGACGAGCGCCACGTCGTGGCCGGCCGCGACCACCGCGTCGAGCGAGGGAACCGCGAACTCGGGCGTGCCGAAGAAAACGAGTCGCACATCGAAATTGTACACGCCGCACGCCGCCGCGGCCCGGCGCCGCGGCCCGGCGCTGACATCGCGACGCGGTTGCGCTACGCTGCACGGCGCACCCGACGGGGGCGCGGAATGCGCGCGGCCGGCGGGCCGGTTGCCGCGCAAGGAGGTGCCATGCCGTCCCCCCGCCGCACGCTCACGACCCTGTTCCTCATCGTCTTCACGGATCTCATCGGCTTCGGGATCGTGATCCCCCTGCTGCCCCTCTACGCCGAGCACTTCCACCCGGCCGCGTGGGAGTTCGGCCTGCTCATGGCCGCGTTCTCGGCGATGCAGTTCATCTTCTCGCCGCTGCTCGGGCGCCTCTCCGACCGCGTCGGCCGGCGGCCGGTGCTGCTGATCTCGCTGTTCGGCTCGGTGGTCGGGTCGGTGCTCTTCGCCCTGGCGCACTCCCTCGCGTGGCTGTTCGCCTCGCGCCTGCTCGCCGGCATCGCCGGCGGCAACGTCGCCACCGCCCAGGCGGTGATCGCCGACACGACGACGCCGGAGAAGCGGGCGCACGGCATGGGGATGATCGGCGCGGCGTTCGGCCTCGGCTTCATCGCCGGGCCGGCGCTGGCGGGGGTGCTGGTGCCGCTCGGCATGGGCGCGCCGGGGTGGGGCGCCGCCGCGTGCTCGACCGTGGCGTGGGTGATGACGATCCTCTTCCTGCCCGAGACCCGGCCACAGCGGGCGCCCGGCGCCAAGGCCGCCCCCGCCTCCCCGTTCGCGCGCCTCGCGTTCGCGTTCGGCCACCGCGAGCTCGCCCCGCTGCTGGCGATCGGCTTCCTCGTCGTCGCCGGGCTCGCCTCGTTCGAGGTCACGTTCGCGCAGTTCCTGCACGACCGGCTCGCCCTCCCCCACGCCCAGGTGAGCTTCATGTTCGTCTACCTCGGGCTGCTCGCGGCCGCGGTCCAGGGAGGCCTCGTGGGGCGCGCCTCGCGCCGCTTCGGCGAGCGCCCGCTGCTGCTCGCGGGGCTGACCGTGAGCGCCGTCGGGCTCGTCCTGCTCGGCGCCGCCGCCTTCCGCCTCGCATCCGTCCTCGCCGTCCTGCCGATCATGGCGCTCGGCTCCGGCTTCGTGATGCCGTCGCTGTCGTCGCTGGTGTCGAAGAGCGCGCGCGCCGACGAGCAGGGTGCGGCGCTGGGAGCGTTCCAGGGGCTGGGCTCGCTCGCCCGCGTCGTCGGGCCGTTCTCCGCCGAGCTGGCGCTCGGCGCCTGGGGGGTCGCGGCGCCGCAGCTCGGCGCCGCGGTGCTGGTCATCGCCGCGGCGGCGTGGGGTGCGCTGGTGTTCCGGCGCCGCCCCCTCCCGGTCGCGACGGACCAGGCGGCGCTCGGCTAGAATCATTCCGGAGGCCAACATGGCGCAAGCGCGGGTTGCGGCGGCGGCGGCGTTGCTCGTGGCGGGGCTCGCCGCGGGCCAGGACGTGTCCAACTTCGTGACCAGCCCGGCGGTCGGGCTCGGGCCGCTCGAGCTGCGGTCGCAGTCGCCGCTCTCGATCCTGCGCCTGACGCCGACACCGAAGACGCCGAGCGTGCTGGCCGCGGGCCAGTGGCAGCTCGAGCTGCTCACCAGCTGGAACAACTACTTCGACTACGAGCCCGGCCTGTACACGATCGACGCCGAGACGCTGCGCTTCACGATGAGCGCGACGTACGGGGTGACGCCCCGCCTCGAGCTGGCGATCGGGGTGCCGGTGTCGTACCGCGGCGGCGGGATCATGGACCGCTTCATCGAGAACTTCGAGGGCCTGCTCCACGTCGCCAATAAGGAGCGCAAGCTGTTCCCGCGCAACCGCTACCTGGTGGAGATCCACGGCCCCAACGGGCGCACGTTCCAGCTCACCGGCAAGGACGCCGGCTGGGGGATCGAGGACACCACGATCGGAGCGCGCTACCAGCTCGCTCCGGGGACCGAGTCGACGCCGGCGCTGATGGCGCTGTTCACGGTGAAGCTGCCCACCGGCCGCAGGTCGTCGCTGTTCTCGAGCGGCGGCATGGACGTCGCCGCCGGGATCTCGGCCGGGCAGCGGCTCGGGCGCCACTTCGTCGGGTACGCCTCGCTCGCCGCGACGCACTATGCCGAGACCGACATGGTAGGGGTCCGGCTGAAGCCGAACCAGCTCTCGCTATTCACCGGCCTCGAGTACCGTCACTCGCCGCGCATGTCGTGGCTGCTGCAGGCGCTCGTCACCTCGCCGGGGGCGGAGCACTTCGGCGGCTTCTCCAAGAACACGTACGAGATCACGGTCGGGCTCAAGCGCGTGCTCAACCCGAACCTGCTGCTCGAGGCCTCGCTGCTCGAGAACCTGTTCATCTTCGATAACAGCCCCGACGTCGGCTTCCACGTCGGCCTGGTGTGGCGCTCGAACCGGCCGCGGGGAAAGGTGTAGCCCCCGGTTCGGCCGTAGCGGGACCGGTACAGGAGGTCGTGATGGCCGATCAGAGCTGCGAGTTCCCCCTCGAGAACGCGAGCGACCCCGAGATCGACGGCGTGCTCGCAACGGCACGCACGATCGCCGTGGTCGGGCTCTCGGACAAGCCCGACCGGGAGTCGCACATCGTGGCCGCGTACCTGCAGCGGCACGGCTACCGCATCGTGCCGGTCAACCCCGCCGTCGCCGAGATCCTCGGCGAGCGCAGCTACCCGGACCTCGCCGCGATCCCGCCGGAGATCGCCGTCGACGTGGTGGACATCTTCCGCAAGCCCGAGTTCATCCCCGCGGTCGTCGACGGGGCGATCGCGCGGGGCGCCCGCGTCGTGTGGATGCAGCTCGGCCTGGCGCACAACGCCGCCGCCGCGAAGGCGCGCGCGGCCGGCTTGACGGTGGTGATGGACCGCTGCATCAAGATCGAGCACGCCCGCTGGTCGGCGACGCGCCCGCCGGCGCGGCCGTGACCCGCCGCCGGTCGTTCCCCGGCCGCCGGACGCCCTTTGCTATACTCCCAGCGTCCGGCATCAGCGCTAGGACCACGGCGGGCCAGAGTCCCGCCTGATATGAGGAGGATGTCATCGCCGACGAACGCGATCGTACACGCGTCAACGAGATGATCCGGCTGTCGCCGGTGCGTCTCGTCGATGCCGACGGCTCCCAGGTCGGCATCGTTCCCGTGGAAGAGGCCCTGGCGCTCGCGCGCACCCGCGGCCTCGACCTGGTGGAGGTCGCACCCACCGCCCGCCCCATCGTCTGCAAGATCATGGACTGGGGAAAGTACCGCTACGAGCAGGAGAAGAAGGCCCGGCAGGCGCGCCGCAAGGAGCACCAGATCGAGGTCAAAGAGGTCAAGTTCCGGCCCGGCGTGGCGGACCACGACTTCCACACCAAGCTCGCGATGGTGCAGCGGTTCCTCGAGCAGGGGAAGCACGTCAAGGTCACGATCATGTTCCGGAGGCGCGAGATGCGCCGCCCGGAAAACGGCTACGAGGTGCTCGAGCGCATCAAGGAGGAGCTGTCCGAGCTCATCCGCCTCGAGCGCGATGCCGGCCCGCTCGAGGGGCGCGACCTCACCATGGTCCTCGCCCCCGGCCGCAAGCCCGCGTAACCCGTTCGGCTGTCCCGTCCTCCGGCGAGGAAAGGAGTCCCGCGATGAAGGCGATGGTGGGCGGCTTCCGTGTCGGTGCCAACGAGGTCCATCGGGTGCTCGGCGACCACATGCTGGTGGACGGCTTCCACATCGTCCCCGACCTCGAGCGCTCGCGCGGCTCGTTCCTGGTCGACGAGAGGGACGGGATCGCGTACCTCGACCTGTTCTCGAACTTCGCGTCGCAGGCGCTGGGGTGGAACCACCCCGGCCTCGCCGAACCCGAGTTCCGCGAGCGCCTGCTGCTGGCGGCGATCCACAAACCGGCGAACTCCGACCTGTACACCCGCTTCTTCGCGGAGTTCATCGAGACGTTCTCCCACGTCGCGCTCCCGGCCAGCCACACGAGCCACGTCTTCGTCGTCGACGGCGGCTCGCTCGCGGTCGAGAACGCCCTCAAGACCGCGTTCGACTGGAAGGCGAAGCGCAACCGGGCCGCGGGGCTCGGCGGCGAGGCCGGCCTGCAGGTGATCCACTTCCGGCAGGCGTTCCACGGCCGCTCGGGGTACACGCTGTCGCTGACCAACACGTTCGACCCGCGCAAGACCGCGCTCTACCCCAAGTTCCCCTGGCCGCGGATCTCCAACCCGAAGGTCGTCTTCCCCCTCGACGCCCACCGCGCCGAGGTTGAGCGCGCCGAGGCGCACGCGCTCGCCGAGATCGAGGAGGCGGTGGCCCGCCACGGCGCCGAGATCGCCTGTCTGATCGTCGAGCCGATCCAGGCCGAGGGCGGCGACAACCACTTCCGCCCCGAGTTCCTGCGCGCGCTGCGCGAGCTCGCCGACCGCCACGACTTCCTTCTCATCTTCGACGAGGTGCAGACCGGCCTCGGGATCACCGGCAGCATGTGGGCGTGGCAGGGGCTCGGCGTCGAGCCGGACATCTTCGCCTTCGGCAAGAAGGTGCAGGCGTGCGGCATCGCCTGCAACACGCGCATCGACAACGTCCCCGACAACGTGTTCCACGTCTCCTCGCGGATCAACTCGACGTGGGGCGGCAACCTCACCGACATGGTGCGCTCGACCCGCGTCCTCGAG
>JAKAFI010000216.1 GCA_021818005.1 Acidobacteriota bacterium
CCGCGCTGCCCTGGTTACAGCCGATGACCACGTAGCGTCGCATCGTTCTCCCCCGGGGATGCAGTATGAGCAGAGAACTGTCATATGTGAAGCGGGTTTGCGTCAGAATTCAGTGACAGGCGTGCAATGTTTTCGCAATCCTGCGAAACCATCTCACGCAGCAGGACGCAAGCGCGCCGGCTCGCTCACGGCAACGGCGGCGAGGCCGTCGCGCCGCCCGACTCCGGCGCCAGATACCACCCGTCGGCGCCGTGCAGCAGAAGCGCCGCGCCGGCACCGCTGCCGGCCTCCACCAGCCCGTCCAGCGACGACGCCTTGGCGAGCCACGCGTCGTACACCGAACCCAGCCCGTGTCGCGCGAACAGCGCGGCGGGCTGCTCGCCGGCCGGCCGGCCGGTGCCGGCGTCAAGGATCGCGGCCCGCGGCCGCGGGCCGGCCGCCAGCACCAGCACCCGGCCGTCGGAGAGCAGGCGCGCGTCGGCCACGGCCGCTCCCGAGAGGGCGCACCGCCCGCGCTCCTCGCCGCTCTCGAGCGCGGTCACGGTCACGGTGCCGGCGCCGTCGATCGCGGCCACGGTCCCGGCGGCCTGGTCGACGTCGGCGATCCGCCAGGTGCCGCCGCTCCCCTCGCGCTTCCAGGCGACGCCGCCCGGCGACCGGTAGCGCATCAGGCCACCGCCGCCGAGCGCCAGGATCATGTCGTCGGGGGACAGCGCGACGACGCCGGCGAACGCCGACGAGGCCCGCGCCAGCAGCTTCTCCCCCGCGAAGCGGAACGTCGCCGCGACGCCGGCCCCGGTCGGGATGTCCGCGGGCAGGCCGAAGTACTCGCGCGCCGCCGGATCGAGCGGAAGGAAGCCGTACAACCCCTTGCCGTCGCGGGTGAGACGGCTGTCCGCGGTGGGGAAGAGGTCGGAGAGACCCGAGTTCGGCCACGCCAGCCGTTCGCGCCCCTCGGCCGTGATCGCGACGAACACCTGCGCCATCCCCTGCACGTCGTGCGTCACGTAGCGCAGGTTCGGCCCGCAGAACTCGAGCAGCCGGGGATCCCGTCCCGGCAGCTCGATGCGCGACGCCGGCGACGCCGCCGACACGCTCGGGTAGACCGCCAGCGTGCCACCGGCGAGCACGGCCACCATCCCGTTGCTGCGGTTCACCGCGACCGTCGTGGCGACGCCGGAAAAGCGCGGCGCGGGCGCCGTCTGGGCGCTCGCCGCCGCCGCGACCGCGGCCCCGATCACGGACCACGGTACCCATCTCCTCTTCGCTGCGCTCATTCCCGTCCCCCTTTCGCCGCGGCCCGACCCGCGAGGACCGGGTCGTCCCGCCACCCACCCGGGAGGCTCGTCGGCGCGCCGGGCCGCGGGCGCAGCCGGCCACGCGCGTCGCGGTGGCACGAGAAGCAGTCGTCACGCAACGGGTGGTCCGCGGGGCGCGGGAAGCCGGCCGTGCGAGCGTGACAGCCGAGGCATTTCGCTTCCGCCTGCGAGACCGCGTGATTCTGGTCGTCCGGTAGTGAAGGTGATCCCCTGGAGGTGGCCCACAGCCCCACCCCGGCCGCGGCCACTAGGCCGGCCGCCCAGATCAGCCGCCGTGCGTTCGCCGCCATCGCGCCCATGATAGACTTTCCAGCCGATGCGGGGACTCGTTCGCGACACCGTGCTCATTCTCGTGGCCGCCCTCGTCCTCGGGACCGCCGCCAACCTCGTTCGCGGAAGCCGGTTGGCGTGGTGGGGCAAGGGCCTCGAGCCGCCGCAGGCCGGCGTGGACTTCCAGTTCATCGACGCGGCCTCGGCCGACGCGGTGCGCACCTCGCTGCCGCACGTCGTCGTCCTCGACACCCGCTCGGCGGCGGCGTTCGCGGCCGGGCGCGTCCCCGGCGCGCAGCGCATCAACTACACCAACCTGGCGCAGCTGAACCCGGCGTTGCTGGCCCAGCTGCGCGCCGCCGACGCGGTGCTCATCTACGGCGACGGCGACGAGACCGACGTCGAGCAGCTGCTGGCGCAAGAGCTGCACCGCCGCGGCGTCGGGCGGCCGTACGTCGTCATGGGCGGCTTCATGGCGTGGCACGGCGGCGGCCTCCCGGTCGAGGGAGGCGCCTCGTGACGCTCCTGCGCAACCGCTGGCTGCACCGCGCCCTCGGCGTCGCGCTCGGCGCGATCTTCCTCTACGCGGCGGCGAGCAAGCTCCCGGATCCGCGCCCGCTGGTGACGATCATCTGGGGGTACCGCATCCTGCCGATGGGGCCGATCAACCTGATGGCGATCTACATGCCGTGGGTCGAGCTGCTCGTGGGGCTCGGCCTGGTCACCGGGTACAAGCGCCGCGCCGCCGCGCTGCTGGGCTCCGGCCTGCTGGCGATGTTCATCGTCGCGCTCGCGATCAACGCGGTGCGCGGCGTCAACGTTGCCTGCGGCTGTTTCTCGGCCAGCGCCGAGGACGTGAGCAACGCCTGGCTCCTGGTCCTGCGCGACACGCCGATGTTTCTCGCCGCGCTGCTGCTGTGGCTGGCGCCGCCGCTGCCGGAGAAGCAAGCGGCCAACCGCTAGCCTGTCGCGCATCGCGACGAAAGCGAGGGTCGCGATGGCGCCCGCTGGCAAGGCGAACAAGCGATAGGCCCGCAGACGTCGCTGTAGCCTACGTCGAGGACATTTCGCGCAGGCCACGCAGCCAGCCGAATGCCAGCGCGAGCTGCAGCCGGAGTCTATGCGCGACAGGCTTGTAGGCGAGAGAAGATAGAGGGTCGGGGCAAGACAGAGCGCCAGGCGTCCCTCCTGCCGTCGCCCGTGTTGCCTGTTGCCTCTCCCGTCTTCCGCCTTCCTTCTCCCCGTCTCCAGCCTCGACCGTCCACGAAAAACATCAAGAGGCTGGTGTGAGTCGTTGGCCACGCGGCCCCCTCGAGAGCTCGGCACCGAAGCAACGACCCCACCAACGACAGGCGTTGTCGCCGCACACAACCCACCGTGATGCGGACGCGGGCCATCCGCCGGACCTCTATTTGGCTCCGAGAGGCGCTCCCTCTCGCGGCGGCGTTTTCAAGACCTCGCCGCCGCTGGCATACCCACTACTCATCCGGCGCCGAGAGCTGGCCGTCGCTGCGAGGACAGCGAGCGCAGCGAGGTGGACGACACGGCCCAATGCCTCGGGGAGGGCACCGGCGATCGGTTCAGGGACGAGGCCGCTTCTCCCACCACCATCGAGCGCGGTGTGTCGGCCCGCGGCGGGCTCCGTCACTTCGCTCCTCCTCGAGACAGGCGTCGTCCCCCCGCCGTGTGGTTCCTGACGACACCGGGGACTCCGCCACGAACGCCAGCGGGTTGGCGTCAGACATCCTCCTCACCGGCCAGCTCGCCGGTCGGGCCGTGGTCGGCCATCGCCCCCCTCACGGTACGTCTCCGGGGCGACGTTCTCGCGACCGACGGGACGGAACGCTAGACGGCCGGACGCTGCGACGCGAGCGGCGCCCGAGGCTCGGGCGTGAGCCTCTCGGCGGGGTAAGGGAACGGCCCCGCGGCCGGGATCGGGGCGATCCAGCGCTGGCGGAACGTGGCGTCCTGCATGCGGCAGTGGTTGGAGTGGGTGCAGTACGCGGGATGCCCGATCAACCGCCGCCAGATCGTGGCCAGGTCATTCTCACGGATGTTGCCAAAGGAGAGCGGCGTGAAGTCGCATGGCGTGATGTCGCCGTACGCGGTCGCGTAAAACTGGTGCCAGCCGGCGAAACACCCCGAGCCGGTCGGCCCGTTCACGTGCGCCTGGGTGACGACCAGCGGGTAGCCCGGCCGCGCGTTGATCTCGTCCTCGAGCCGGCACAACTCCTGCTTGTCCCGCTCCGTCAGCAGGGCTCGTTCCCCCTCGCGGAGCAACGCGCCGGTCGGCACGAGGTCGAAGATCGTCAGCTCGTGCACGCCGACTCGGCGTGCCAGTTCGACCATCTCCATCACCTCACCGCGGCGCAGGCGTTGCGGGTCCGCGTAGGTGGAGATGCCGCAGAGCAGGCCGGCATGGAGCGCCCGCTCGACGCCCGCGAGCGCCCGCTCCCAGCCGCGCGGAACGCGGCGCAGGCGGTCGTGCGTCGCCGGGTCGGAGCTGTCGATCGAGACGTAGACCGAGAAAAGGCCGGCGTCCTTGAGTCTCCTGGCGTTCTCCTGGGTCAGGAGCAGGCCGTTGGTGAACATCATTGCATTGGCCTCGTCCGGATTCACGTGGGCGATCAGCTCGTAGATGTCCTTGCGCAGCAGCGGCTCGCCGCCGGTGAGGACGATGTTGACGACGCCGAGGGCCTCGGTCTGGCGAATGAGCGACTTCAGCTCCTCGGTCGAAAGCTCGCGGCGCGCGAGGTCGCGGTGACGCGCGGCGGAGCAGTGGTAGCAGTGCATTTGGCAATGAGTCGTCACCTGCAACGTCGCGGTGGCCGGCCACGGCCGGCCGGTGCGTTCCTTGACGAGGCGGCTGCCGAGGACCTTCATCGCCGCCGCCGAGGGGACCGGCGGCTGATAGAGCGAGTAGATGAGCCGACCGTCGCGCTCGAGCAGCGGCTGGCCCCGCTTGCGCACGGCCGCGGCGACGGCGTCCGCGATCTTGCGCCCCATGACGGGCGCCAGCAGGCCTCTCGACTTGGCGAAGAACTCGCCGCGGTCGTCGAGGCCGGCCTCGAGGCCCAGGAGGTTGAGGCCTCCCGGCGCCAGGCGTGAGAGGGCGGCTAACGCCCTCATCGCCCTCGGCCTCTTCTCGGCTTCGTCCCGCAGAGCCGGGGCCAGCGGACCCCGCAAGCCCGTGCGGTCCACAACGAGCAGACGGAAGTTGGAGGGCCCCATATCCTTTCCCCCCTAGCCCACCTCGATGGTAGCGCCCGGAGGCACCGTGTCAAGGTCGGCGGGCGCCCGCTGCAGGCCGCTCCGTCCAGGGAACGAAGGCAGAAGCGTCGGGCGCGAAGGAAGAGCGAGAACGGAGCCGCGCGGCCGTCGCGGTCGTCCCCCCGGCCCTTCTCCGTCTTCCCGCCTGTAGGAGCCTGTCGCGCATAGCGACGAAAGCGAGGGTCGCGATGGCGCCCGCTGGCAAGGCGGACAAGCGATAGGCCCGCAGACGCAGCTGTAGCATACGTTGAGAACATTTCGCGCACGCCAACCCAGCCAGCGGAATGCCAGCGCGAGCCGCCGCCGGAGTCGATGCGCGACAGGCTCCTAGGCGTGGACCTCGGCGACCGCCCGGCGCTCGTTGCTCGGCTCGCGCACCAGGCTCGGGATGAGCTCATCGAGGTCGAGCGTCGCCCAGCTCGTGCGTGCCAGCTCCTGGCCGGCGCCGCGCCACGCCGCGTTGATGACCTTGACGCCGCGCCCCTGCAGGCCGGCGACCGGGAAGACGAAGTCGCTGTCGGAGGAGACCAGCACCGCGACGTCGAGCGCGTCCGACCACGCCAGCTCGTACAGGTCGGAGATGAGCGCCGCCTCGACCCCCTTCTCCGCCGACCA
>JAKAFI010000217.1 GCA_021818005.1 Acidobacteriota bacterium
TGGCCGCCGGCTCGAGGTCGTGCAGGAACGATCGCAGCAGCGCCAGCTCGGCGTTCTCCGGCAGTTCCTCCGCGGCGACCTGCCGCGCCACGACTCGTGGCGCGCCGGCGCCACCCAGCTCCTCGAGCGGCACCCCGGCGCCGCGCGCGAGCGCCTCGCGCATCTCGAAGCGGCGCACCGGGTCGGGGCAGGCGTCGGCGACCTCGAGCGAACGCATCAGGTTCCGGCGCCTCTGCGCCCGCGTCGAGCCCATCAGGTCGACGAGGAAGTCGGCGGCCGTGTGCGCCTGCGCGACGCGGCGGGCGAACGCCTCGCCGCCCTCGCGGCGGGCCACGTCGTCGGGGTCCTGCCCCTCGGGGAGGAGGAGCACGCTGACCTCGAGGCCGGCCGCGAGGAGGGTGCGCACGGCGCCGACCGCCGCGTCGCGGCCGGCGCTGTCGCCGTCGAAGCACACGACCACGTGCGGCACCCGGCGGGCGAACTCGCGGGCGTGGTGCTCCGACAGCGCCGTGCCGAGCGTGGCCACCGTCTCGGTGAGGCCGACGTGGTGCAGGGCGATGCAGTCGAAGTACCCCTCCACGACGATCGCCCGGTTGGCCCTGGCGAACGCCGGCATCGCGCGGTCGAGGGCGAAGAGGACGTGGCCCTTCGAGAACAGGCTGGTCTCGGGCGAGTTGAGGTACTTGGGGTTCTCGTCGCCGAGGGCGCGGCCGCCGTAGGCGATGATGCGGCCGCGCGCGTTGCGGATCGGGATCGTGACGCGGTCGCGAAAGCGGTCCCAGAGCTTGCCGCCCTCCCCCTCGACGACGAGCCCGGCGGCGACGAGGGCGCGCTCGGAGAACCTGCGGCGCAGCTCGTCGAACAGCGCGCGCCACTCGTTGCGCGCGAACCCGAGGCCGAACCGTGCGGCGAGCTCGGGCGGCACGCCGCGGCGGTCGAGGAACGCGCGCGGCCGGTCCTGGGCGATCTGCCCCGCGAACACCGCCTGCGCCGCCTCCATGACCTCCGCGAGCTGCTCCTGCTCGTCCTTGCGGCGTCGCGCCTCGGGGGAGGCCGCGGGGAGGCGGACGCCGAAGCGGTCGGCGAGGCGCTCGACCGCCTCCGGGAACGTGACCCGCTCGATCTCCATCACGAAATCGATCACGTCGCCGCCGCGCTTGCAGCCGAAGCAGTAGTAGGTGCCCTTCTCGCGCGAGACGTTGAACGAGCCGGTCTTCTCGCCGTGGAACGGGCACAGTCCGACGTAGCTGCGGCCGGTCTTGCGCAGCGTGAGGTGCTCGCCGACGACCGCGACGATGTCCGCCGCCTCCCGCACCTGGTCGAGGACGGGCCGCGACAGGTCGTACTGGCTCATCGCGCCTCCAGCTCGGCCTCGGTGACGCCGGTGCCGCCGCGGTACTGCGGCGGGTGCTCGAAACGGGTGACCGCGGGGTGGTGGGCGAGGACCTCGCGCACCATGCGGCGCAGCGTTCCGGTCCCGTGCCCGTGGACGACGCGGACGTGTGCCGTCCCCGCCAGCATCGCGTGGTCGAGGAACCCCTCGAGCCGCTCGCGCGCCTCCTCCTGGGTGAGGCCGATCAGCTTGAGCTCGGCAGGCGGCCGCTCCTCGGCCGTCACCTCGACCTCACCGGCCGGTCCGGCGGCCGGCCCGGCCGCCGGCTCGCACGCCGACGCCTCGACCCAGACGCGCTTGTCCCGCACCAGCACCTCGACCCGCTCCCCGGCCACCCGCCCGACGACGCCGGTGGCCGCCGTGCCGCGCACGCGCACCGTGGCCCCCGCGACGAGCGCCGCCGGCGGCGCGGCCGCGCGATCCTCCGCGGCCGCGTCGATCGCGAGCGCGGTGCGGCGCACGCCGGCGAGGCGCTTCTTGCCGGGGAACTCGCCGCGCGCGCGCGCCTGCTCGAGCTCGGCGAGCGCGGCCGCCAGCTGCTCCCTGGCTCGCCGGCGCAGCGCGTCGCGTTCCTCCTCGAGCCGCCGGCGGACGCCGTCGTGAGCGGTGGCCAGGCGCTCGCGCTCGGCCGCGGCCTCATCGCGCTCGCGCCCGGCGGCCAGCTCGGCCTCACGGAGCCGCTCGCGCTGGCGCACCGTCTCCTCCCGCGCCGCGGCGAGCGCCCCGAGGTAGGCGTCGATGGCGAGGAACGACCGCGAGAGCATCTCGCGGGCGCGCGCGAGCACGCCGCCCGGGACGCCGCTCGCCTCGGCGATGGCGAGTCCGCGCGAGCGGCCGGGGGCGCCGAGGTGCAGGCGGTAGGTGGGCCGGCCGCCCGCCTCGTCGTACCCCATCGCGGCGTTGAGCGACCCGGGGACCTCCTCGAGGTGCGCCGCTACGGTGATCAGGTGCGCGGTGGCCACGGTCCAGCAGCGCCGCGCCGCCAGCTCCTCGAGCAGCGCCGCGGCGAGCGCCGCTCCCTCCTCGGGGTCGGTGCCGGAGCCGAGCTCGTCGTAGAGCACCAGCGTGTCGGGGTCGGCCTCGGCGAGCAACTGGGCGGTCACGCGCATCGCGCCGGTGAACGTGGAGAGGTCGGAGAAGAGGTTCTGCTCGTCGCCGAGGTGACACCAGACGCGCGAGAAGCGCGGCAGGGCGCTCCCGGCGGCGGCGAGGACCGGGATGCCGGCCTGCGCCATCAGGGCGGCGAGGCCCACCGTCTTGAGCGCGACCGTCTTGCCGCCGGCGTTGGGGCCGGACAGCAGAACGAGGCGGGTGCCTTCCGGCAGCGTCAGCTCGAGCGGGACCGCCGGACGGGTGTTGCCGGCGTTGCCCAGCACCTGGGCGCGTAGCGGTGCCAGCGCCGGGTCGAGGAGCGGGTGGCGGGCGTCCACCAGGCGGATCGTCGAGCCGGCCCCGGGCTCGAGCAGCGCCGCGCCGGCCGCCTGGCCGAACAGCACCCGCGCCTGGCCGGCGTCCAGCCCGGCGAGGGCGTCCGCGGCGCCGAGCAGCTCGTCGCGACGGCGGTGGAACGCGGCGGCGGTCTCGGCGAGCGCGCGCTCCTCCTCGGCGCGCGCCAGCGCGGTCGCCTCGATGAGCGCGTTGTTGCGCTCGACCAGGGCGAACGGCTCGAGGAAGACGGTCGCTCCGGTCGAGGAGACGTCGAGGACGAGGCCGGGGATCGCCGAACGCTCGGCGGCTGGGACCGGGACGCAATAGCGGTCGCGGCGCACCGTGAATGGCCCGAGCGCGCTGCGGTGCGAGCGCCGGACCTGCTCGACCGCCTCCACGATCGCCGCCCGATGGCGCTCGCGCGCGGCCCGGGCCTGCGCCAGCGCCGGCGACGCGCTGTCCAGCACCTCGCCCGCCGGCCCCAGGCGCTGCTCGCAGAAGGCGAGGAACGCCTCGAGCGGCGGCAACGAGGCGAGGACGGCCGCGAGCTCGGCGCCGGGCCCGCCGGCGGCGAGCGCGGCGCGCACCTCGACGATGCGGCGCACGAGGGCGATCAGGCGCGCGAGGTCGGCGCCGTCGCTCGGTCCCGGGGCATCGTGGGCGAGCAGGTCGGCGGCGTCCAGGCCGGCGAACGGGAGCGAGCCATGCTCGGCGACGAACACCTGCAGCTCGCGGGTGAGGCGGAACGGCAACGGCCCTTCCCCCGTTGTGAACGAGGGAAGGGCCGCGAGGACCGCTCGCCGCCCGCGCTCGCTACGAGCGAACGAGGCGACGAGCTCGAGAACGCGATCGAACTCCAGTGAGGCGAAGATCAAGGCCGTGCCGGCGGGCTACAGCAGCCCCGCTTTGCGCTGCTGGGCCAGCTTCCGGAGGAGCTTCTTGCGCGCTTGAATCAGCTTCCGCTTGCGCCGCACGCTCGGCTTCTCGTAGTGCTGCCGCTTCTTGATCTCGGACAGGATTCCGGCCTTTTCGCACTTACGCTTGAAGCGGCGCAGCGCCTGCTCGAACGACTCGTTGTCCCGGACATGAACCATCGTGGGCATCGCGCGATCTCACCCCCCCTCTTGCGCCGGTTTTGTCGCGCCGACCACGGCGCGCGTGCGCTCATCAAAGGGAAGCGATTCTAGCACACCGGCGGGGTCCGCGGTCAACGGCGGTGACGGCGGGTCGAACGGCGCGGCGGCGTGGTCGCGGTGGGTGTGGGGGTGGGCGCCGGGGGCCGGTCGGCCGCGGCGAGCGCGGTCGTCAAGGCGGCCGGAGGCGGGATGCCGAGCGCCCGGTAGGCACGGTCGGCCGCCGCCAGGGCGGGCCGCGCCTGGCGACCGTCGCCACCGTTCCTCGCCAGGTACGCCGCGTTGGCGACGGCGGCGTCGCCGTACATCGCGAGCGCCTGCCGCGTTTCGGGCCGCGCCGGCCCGAGATTGAGCGCCTGGTTGAGAAACCCGGCCAGGACACGCTGCTCGTTCGCGTAGGCGGCGTCGTACGCCGCCTGCGCCTGGCGCACGCGCTCGCCGGTGTCCGCACCCCCGTTACCGGCGGGTGGCGGCGACCCGGCCCGGTCGAGCCGGCCGCGAGCCGCCGCGAACGCCGCGTGGGCGGCGGTCACCTTGGCGAACTCGGCGGCGACGTCGAACGGCGCGGGGCCGGCGTCGGGCCGTCGGCCGCACGCGGCGACGATCACCATCGCGGCCGCGCCCCCGACCCACCGCTTCCATGCTCGCATCGCTCCCCCCGGGGTGCCGACGCTAGCAGAGCCCGCGGTGCGAGGCAACGCGCGAACGCCAGCGTCGCTTTCCTTGACAGCCTTTGCGCGCGACGCGGATAATGCCGATCGGACCGAGCCAACGGAGGCCCCACCATGGAGACGCACGAAGCGGTTCTCGCCGAACTCGAGGAGATGCGCACCGGCGCGGCGGCACTGATGCGCGCCAAGCTGGAGGCGATGGCGGATCAGGTCCGCGATCATGCGAGCCGCCTTGCCGGCGATCTCGGCGTCGTCGTGCCTCCCGACCTCGAGGCGCTGTTCCCGCTCGGCTCGCTGACGGAGCGCTTGAAGGCGCTGGCGGCGCCTCCTCCTCCCCCGCCGGCGCCGGTCGCCGCGCTCGATCTCGAGACGCTGCGCGCGCTCGACTCCGGCCGCGCCCAGTCCGAGGTCTTGCAGGAGCTGCTGCGCCGCCTGGCGCCGTGGTGCGGGCCGAGAGCGATCGCCGTGTTCCGCGAGGGCGCGGTCCAGGGCTGGTCGGGGGACGGGTTCCCCGACGCCACCTCCGTGCGCACCTGGCGCGGGACGACGGCCGATTCGCCGGCGCTGACGAAGGTCGCCGCGGGCACCCCCACGATCGTGCCGCCGCACGCCGACGCGGTGCTGTCGCCGTGGTTCGCCGGCAGTCAGGCGAAGCTCCTGCTCGTGCCGATGTCGCTGCGCGGCAAGGTCGTCGGGGTGTTGCTGGCGCTCGAGGGCGAGGCCGGTCTCAACGCCCCGATGGTCCAGCAGCTCACGTACACCGTCGGACTGATGCTCGAAACGCTGGCGTCCCGCCCGACGGCGCCGACAG
>JAKAFI010000218.1 GCA_021818005.1 Acidobacteriota bacterium
CGCACGCGGCCGCGTCGAGCACCGGCAGCGTCAAGGTCAGGCGGCGAGTGGCGAGCTTGCCGACCCACGGCGACGCCACCAGGCGCGAGCGCTCGGCGAGCGCGTCGGAGTCGGGGAACAGCGAGGCGGTGTGCCCGTCCGCGCCCATCCCCAGCAGGACAAGGTCGAGGCGCGGCACGGCCGGAGCCGGCGCCGAGAGGACGGCGCGGAGCAACGCCTCGTAGTCGGCCGCCGCGCGCGCCGGCTCCGGGTCCTCGCCGTGCATCCGGTGCACGTTGGCCTCCGGGATCGGAACCCGCTGCAGCAGGGCGCGGCTGGCGGCGCCGAAGTTGCTCTCGGGGTGTTCCGGCGGCACCGTGCGCTCGTCGGCCCAGAACACGTGCACCCGCTCCCAGGCGACCGCCCCGGGCGGCGTCGCGGCGAGCTCCGCGAACAGGCGCAGCGGCGTGTGACCGCCCGAGAGCGCGACGGTGAAGCGACCGCCGGCCGCGACCGCGGCCGCAGCCCGGCGCGCGAACTCGGCCGCGGCCGCCCGCGCCAGCTCGCCGGCGTCCGGGCAGACGCGGACCACTTGGCTCACGGCTCGTTGCTCCAGGCGCGGCCGTCGCGCGCCAGCAGTTCGTCGGCCTCCTGCGGCCCCCAGCTGCCGGCCGCGTAGTTCGGGAACGCACGCGCAGGCAGCGCCTTCCACACCTCGAGGATCGGCGCCACCACGCTCCACCCGCGCTCGACGTTGTCGGCACGCTGGAACAACGTCGCGTCGCCCGCCATCGCGTCGTACAACAGCGTCTCGTACCCCGTCGTCGGCTGCGACCCGAAGTAGTCGGCGTAGCGGAACTCCATGTCGACGGTCCCGATGCGCACCGAAGGCCCGGGGACCTTGGCGGAGAAACGCAGCGAGATCCCCTCCTCCGGCTGCAGTCGCAGCACGAGCCGGTTGGGGCCGAGGTGGTCGACCGGGGTCAGGCGGAACGGGCTGAACGGCACCCGCTTGAAGTGGATCACGATCTGCGTGCTGTGCGCCGCCAGGCGCTTGCCGGTGCGCAAGTAGAACGGCACGTCCGCCCAGCGCCAGTTGTCGATCAGAAGCTTGAGCGCCGCGAACGTCTCGGTCGCCGAGTCCGCCGCCACCAGCGGCTCCGACCTGTAGCCCGGAAGCGCCGTGGCGTCCGCCGCGGCGCCGGGGCCGTACTGGCCGCGGACCGCGCGGCGCAGCACGTCCTCCGGGGTCAGCGGCGGCACCGCCGACAGCACCTTCTCCTTCTCGTTGCGCACGGCCTCGGCCTCGAACGAGGCGGGCGGCTCCATGGCGATCAAGGAGAGGAGCTGCAGCATGTGGTTGGGCACCATGTCGCGCAGGGCGCCAGCCTCCTCGTAGTACCGCCCGCGGTGCTCGACGCCGAGTTGCTCCGCCACCGTGATCTGCACGTGGTCCACGTAGCGGCGGTTCCACACCGGCTCGAAGATCCCGTTGGCGAAGCGAAAGACGAGGATGTTCTGCACCGTCTCTTTGCCGAGGTAGTGGTCGATGCGGTAGATCTGGCGCTCGGCCAGCACGCCGGCGATCTCGCGGTTGAGCGCGCGCGCCGAATCGAGGTCGTGCCCGAACGGCTTCTCGATCACGACCCGGCGCCAACCCTCCTCCTCGCGCACGAGCCCCGCGTCGCCGAGGCGGCGCACGATCTCCCCGAACAGGCTGGGGGGCGTCGAGAGGTAGAAGAGGGCGCTCGTGCCGGTGCCGTGCTCTGCCGCGACCTCGCCGAGCGTCTGCCCCAGCCGCGCGTAGGTTTCGGCCGCGCGCAGGTCGCCCGCCATGAAATGCAGCCGCGGCGCGAGGCTGGCCCACAGCTCGGGCGAGAACGACGACCCCACATGCTCGCGCACCGCCTGACCCATGGCGTCGCGGAACGCTTCGACCCCGGCGTCACGACTCGCCAGACCGATCACGGCGAGCCGCTCCGGCAGCATTCCCCCCGCAGCCAGGTTGTACAGCGCCGGGAGCAGCTTGCGCGCCGCCAGGTCGCCGGACGCCCCGAAGATGACCAGCACGCACGGCGCCAGCGGTGGCGCGGCGCCCCGTTCCGCTGCCGACGTCTCGACCATCGGTCGCCCCCTTCCCGCCGCCGGTCCGGCCCGCCTGCCTTCCGGACTCGGCGCCGGCCTTTACTCAGTGTCTCACGGTCTCCGGTACGAACGCCCGGGGAAGCCCCATGCCGGCGGCTTCTCCGGGAGAAGGCCCGGGCCGCTCTTGCGCCCGCGGATCACAAGCTGCGGCCGGGTTGGCCCGAGCGGGCGTTGCCGCCCACTTGACAATGGAACCTCCGCAGTCTCATATTACGGGCCGCGCGGGAGGAGCACTGGGAGCTGGAACCGCACGAGGCCCTACACTCTACAGAATGGAAGAGCACGGGTTGCAACAGCTCGCCGGCGGAGGGGCCAAATGTCCAAAATGGGAGGCAGCCACCCGGGTGTATGTTGAGGACAAGAGACGCCAACGAGCTGACCGTAGGGTGTGGGTCAACTCCTCAGGTTTGACCTGAACCTTTCGCAGCAAAACATCCGCTTGGCGCCAGCTGGAGGAACTTTCTTATGCGCAAAGTCGCTGTACCCCCGATCCTGCTGATCCTGGTTGCAGGGGTGCTCCTGAGCGGGTGCGACAAGCTGCAGGCCCGGATGGAGCTGAACAAGGGCAACTCCTATTACAAGAACGAGAAGTACCAGGATGCCCTGATTCAGTTCCAGAAGGGGCTGGCGCTCGATCCGAGCCTGAAGTTCGCCTGGCGGTCGGTCGCGCTCTCCGCGATGACCTTGTACCGTCCCGGCATCGACACGCCGCAGAACAACCAGTACTTCTCCACGGCGATCGACGCGTTCAAGAAGTACCTCGCCGCGTTCCCGGAGGACAGCAAGGCGCAGGACTTCATGATCTCGACGTACATGAACGCGAACAAGTACGACGAGGTCCTGAACTACCTCAAGGGCGAGGTGCGCAACCATCCGGGCGACCTCAAGGCGAACAAGCTGATCGTCACGATCTTCCTGCGCACCCAGCGGATCCAGGAAGCGTACGACTGGATCGTGGCGCACATCCCGAACGCCGACGCCGAGCCGTACTACCTCGTGTCCGTGTACTGCTGGGACAAGGCGTACCGCGATGCGACGATCACGCCGCAGCAGCGTGCCCAGTTCATCGACCTCGGGCTCACGGCGGCCGACAAGGCGCTGCAGATGCAGCCGGACTACTTCGACGCCATGATCTACACCAACCTTCTCTATCGTGAGAAGGCCAAGCTGCAGACGACCGACGCGGCGAAGCAGCAGTACTTCGACAAGGCCGAGGAGTGGCGCACCAAGGCGTTGGCCTTGCGCGAGAAGCTCAAGCACCAGACGTCGCTGTCCAAGTCGTAAGCGGGGGAGCCATGTTCGAGAACACGCTCATCGCATCGAAGAAGCAGAAGCGCAACACGACGCTTCTGTACGTCCTTCCGATCGCACTGCTCCTTCACGTCGTGGTCCTCGGCGGCTACGCGGTCGCCCAGATGTGGTCGGTGCCCGAGGTGCCGGATCCTCCGATCCAGGTGAGCTTCTACCAAGCTCCCCCGCCGCCACCGCCGCCACCGCCGCCGCCGAAGGCTGCGGCGCCGATGAAACCAGTGGTGCAGCAGGCGGCACCGGCGCCGGTCGTGCAGCCGGTGGCGATCCCCGACAAGGTGCCGACCAAATCGTCCGGTACCGGTGACGAGGGCGTCGAGGGCGGCGTCGAGGGCGGCGTCGAGGGCGGCGTGGCCGGCGGTATCCCGGGCGGCGTGCCGGGCGGCGTGGTCGGTGGCGTCCAGGGCGGCGTCGTGGACGAGCCCCCGATCCGCATCGGCGGCGAGGTCGTCCCGCCGGTGCTCGAGAGCCGCATCTCCCCGGTGTACCCGGAGATCGCGCGCAAAGCGCGTGTCCAGGGCGTCGTGATCGTGGAAGCGATCATCGACAAGCAGGGCAACGTGACCGACGCGCGGGTGCTGCGCGGCCTGCCGATGGGGGTCTCGGAAGCGGCGACAGCGGCCATCCAAAAGTGGAAGTACAAGCCGGCCACGCTCAACGGCCGGCCTGTCAGCGTTTATCTGACCGTGACTGTGACGTTTACCTTGCAATAGGCCAGCAGGCCAAGAGATAGGAGGAAAGTGTAATGGAATTCGGACTCGTAGGACTCTGGACCTCGATGGGCTTCATAGCCAAGGCCGTTGTGCTCCTCTTGGCCGTGTTGTCGATCTACTCGCTGACCCTCTCCGGTGAGCGTTACTGGCGCTACCGCACGGCGAAGAAGCAGTCGCTCCAGTTCGCCCTGTTGACCACCCAGTACCTGAAGCAGAACCGCCCGCAAGAGGCGGTGGCTGCCTCGAAGAAGTTCAAGAACAGCCACCTCGCCAAGGTGGTCTCCGCCGGGCTTCTCGAGTTCATGGTCGAGGAGCAGAACAGCCCGCTCTCCGGCTACGACGTCATCGAGGCGGCCCGCCGCGCGATCGAGCGCGCCACCCTGATGACGACCGCCGACCTCAAGCGCGGCCTCGGCGGCCTGGCGACCATCGGCGCCACGGCGCCGTTCATCGGTCTGTTCGGGACCGTCGTCGGCATCATCAACGCGTTCCGCGGCATGGCCATCACCGGGTCAGGCGGTCTGGGCGCGGTCTCCGCCGGCATCGCCGAGGCCCTCGTCACCACCGCCATGGGCCTGTTCGTCGCCATCCCGGCGGTCTGGCTGTACAACTACTTCCTGAACCAGGTGGAGCGCTTCCAGGTCGAGATGGCGAACTCCTCCTCGGAGCTGGTCGACTTCTTCATCAAGAAGCACGGAGGAAGCGATGCAATCGGCTCGGCGGCACGCTGACACCCACAAGACGCAGGTGATCGGTCAGGGTGACGTGAAGTCTGACATCAACGTCACACCGCTTGTGGACGTCTGCCTGGTGCTGCTGATCATCTTCATGGTGGTCACGCCGTTGTTGCAGTCCGGCGTGCCCGTGCTCCTGCCCGAGACCAACAACCCGGAGAAGTACCCGGAAGGCCAGAAGCAGGTCAAGGTCGCGGTCCAGGAGGATGGCAAGATGTTCATCGGCCAGGACTGGATTCCCACCAAGGCCGAGTTGATCAAGCGGATGGACGACATGCTGAAGGCCGACCCCCAGAAGGAGGTCGTCATCAAGGCCGATCGCCGTCTCAAGTACAAGGACGTCCGCGAAGTGATGAAGGCCCTCAACGAGGCGGGCTTCTCCAAGGTCGGCCTCATCACGACGAAGAAAGGGGCGAGCTGACGCTCGCGGCGCGCCTGCTTTCGTCTGAAGGAGAAACGCCATGGCAATGACCGGCGGCAAGATGGGGGACATGAAGAGTGACATCAACATCACTCCCCTCGTGGAC
>JAKAFI010000219.1 GCA_021818005.1 Acidobacteriota bacterium
ACATCCAGAGTGTCGAGCTGCAAGGACACAAGGGAATGCTGGTCGACTGCACGACCTGCCACGGCTCGCAATCGCTGACGATCGGCGGCGGCCCGCACGGGATGCACCCGGTCGGCCAGAGCTGGGTCAGCAGCCACGGCGACGCCGCCGACGGTTCCGGCGCGGCGCAGTGTCAGGCGTGCCACGGCACCGACTACCGCGGCACCGTGCTCTCGCGCGCTCAGGGCGACCGCACGATCTCGGCCTACGGCACCAAGCTCTTCTGGCAGGGGTTCCAGATCGGCTGCTACACCTGCCACAACGGCCCGGGCGGAGGCGACTCCGGAACCGCCAACCCGCCAGCCACCGTGAGCAACGCGTCGGCGTCGACCACGGCCGGCACGGCGGTGACGATCCCGCTCTCGGCCACCGACCCCAACGGCAACGCCCTCACCCTCCGCGTGGTCTCGCAGCCGGCCAACGGCACCGCGGGGCTCGCCGGGACGAACGCCACCTACTACCCCGACCCGTCGTTCAGCGGCACCGACACGTTCACCTACGCCGCATGGAACGGGTCGACCGACTCCAACCTCGGCACCGTGACCGTGACCGTCGCCGGCGGCGCGGCGTGCATCGTGACGGCTCAGGCCACGGTTCCCACCACGGCCACTGTCGGACAGATCCTCTCGTTCCAGGGCTCCGGGACCGAACAGGGGTGCAGCACCGCCCTCAGCTACGCCTGGACGTTCGGCGACGGCTCCTCGTCGTCGCAGCAGAGCCCGACGCACGCCTACGCGAGCGCCAACACCTACACCTGGACGCTGACGGTCTCCTCCGGCGCGAGCTCCAACTCGACCAGCGGCACCGTCACGGTCACGGCATCTGCGTGCACCGTCACGGCCGCCGCCGTGGTGCCGTCCTCGGCCACGGTCGGCTCCGCGATCCAGTTCCAGGGCTCCGGGACCGAACAGGGGTGCAGCAACGAGCTTGCGTACGCCTGGACGTTCGGCGACGGCTCCTCGTCGTCGCAGCAGAGCCCGACGCACGCCTACGCGAGCGCCAACACCTATACCTGGACGCTGACGGTATCCTCCGGTTCCAGCACCAACTCGACCAGCGGCACCGTCACGGTCACGGCGGCGGCGTGCGCACTCTTCGTCACCGGCACGGTTCCGACCTCGGCGAACGTTGGGCAATCTGTGAAGTTCCCGCTCACCGTCACGTCGTCGGGTTGCAAAGGCACGATCAGCTACCGCTGGAGTTTCGGTGACGGCAGCGACGGGTCGAGGCAGGCGCAACCGACGCACACCTACCGCTCGGCCGGGAGCTTCACGTGGCGCCTCAACGCCACGCTCGGCTCCACCTCGACGAGCGCCACGGGTACGATCGCGGTCTCCTACAAGCCACGCCGCGAGCTGTGAACCAAGCGCGTTTCCGCAGTATGTGAGTTCTAAACGGGGCCCGGTTGGCGGCGACGCCAACCGGGCCCCGGCTCATCTCATCGGCACGCTGATCCGCCTCGGCCGTACACCGTGACGAGACCGGCCAGGCGGTCCGCGAGGGCATCCGACAGCATCCAGTCGGTGAGCCGGAAGCGCCAGTTGCCGTCCGGCGTGGAGGGGGTGTTCATGCGACAGTCGACGCCGAGGCCGGCGATGTCCTGGTGCGGCACGACCGCGAGGTCGGCGACCGAGCCGAGCGCCAGGCGGATCATCTCCCAGTGGATCTCGCGGCCCTCGCCGCCGAGGTAGCGCCGCACGAACTCCTTCTCCTCGGGCGAGGCGTCGCCGAGGAACCACCCCACCGTGGTGTTGTTGTCGTGCGTGCCGGTGTACACGACCTGGTTGCGGTGCTGCCGGTACGGGAGGAACTCGCTGCGCCCCGACGGGTCGAACGCGAACTGCAGCACCGCCATGCCGGGAAACCCCTCCCCGTCGCGCAGCGCGGCCACGTCCTCGCCGGCCACGCCGAGGTCCTCGGCCACGATCGGCAACGCGCCGAGCGCCCCCCGCAGGGCGGCGAACAGCGCCCGGCCCGGCCCCGGAACCCAGCGGCCGTGGACCGCGGTCGCCTCCCCAGCCGGCACCTCCCAGAACGCCGCGAAGCCGCGGAAGTGGTCGAGGCGGACGGCGTCCACGAGGTTCAGCACGGCCCGCATCCGCTCGACCCACCACCCGAAGCCGGACGCCTCGAGCGCCCCCCAGTCGTACAGCGGGTTGCCCCAGAGCTGCCCCGTCGGGCTGAAGTAATCGGGTGGGACACCGGCGACTGCGAGCGGCCGCCCGTGCCCGTCGAGGCGGAAGAGCTCGCGGTTGGCCCACACCTCGGCGCTGTCCCCGGCGACGTAGATCGGCAGGTCGCCGAGGATGCGGATGCCGAGCGCACCCGCCCGTTCGCGCAGCTCCCGCCACTGGGAGAAGAACGCGAACTGGCGAAACTCCTCGAGCCGCACGGCCTGCTCGTGCGCCGAGACCCACGCCGCCAGCGCCGCGGGCCGGCGCAACGCCAGCTCCTCCGGCCACCCCCACCACGGGCCACCGCGCGCGGCGCGTTTGAGCGCTGCGAACAGCGCCCAGTCGCGCAGCCACGCGCGGTTGGCGTCGCAGAACGCCTCGAAGCGCGCGGCCACGGCGGCCGGAGGCGAGGCCACGAACCTCTCGAAGGCGCGCACCAACAGCGCCTCCTTGAACGGCACGACGCGGTCGAAATCGACCGCGAACGGCGAGAACGTCGGCGCGCCCGCCAGGTCCGCCGCGTCGAGCAGGCCGTCGCGCCGCAGGAGCTCCGGGCTGACGAGCGCCGCGTTGCCGGCGAACGTCGAGAGGGCGGCGTACGGGGACGCGCCGAGGCCCGGAGGGTTAAGCGGCAGCACCTGCCACCAGCTCGCGCCCGCGCGCGCGAGCCACTCGAGGTAGGCGTGCGCGGCCGGGCCGAGGTCGCCGATGCCGAACGGGCCGGGCAGGCAGGTCGGGTGGAGGAGCACGCCGGCGGCGCGCCTGAACGTCATCGCCGCCACTTGAACCCGTCCGCCCAGAACCAGCCGTCGTACCGGATCGGCACCTCCACCCGCGCCGACAGGCCGACGTACTCCGAACGCAACGTCAACGGGAGGACCGGCAGTGTCTCCAGGACCCGTCGCTGGGCCTGCTGCAGCAGCGCCAGCCGGCGGACCGGGTCGAGCTCGCGGTCGGCGGCCTCGATGAGCGCATCGGTCTTGCGGTCGGACACGCCGCTGTAGTTTTCGAGGCCGAGACCGCCGGTCTCGTCACGCGTGTGCACGGAGCTGTCGAGGAACTCCGAGGCGTCGCCCGTGGTGCACGCCCGGCCGTACGTCAGCAGCGGCAGCTCCCCGGCGCGCGCTCGCCGCAGCAGTTCGCCCAGGGTGTAGCGAGTGGCGTGCACCCGGATCCCGAGGCCTCCGAGGTCGGTCACGAGCTCGCCCACGTACTCCGGCGGCAGCGAGCCGTGCGCCAGTTCGACCGAGAACCCGCCGGCGAACCCCGCCTCGGCGAGCAACCGGCGCGCCTCGGCGAGGTCGTAGGGAAGCGTAGGGATGTCCGGGTCGTACCCGAACACGACCGGGTGGACGTACTGCGACGCCACCGCGCCGTTGCCGCGGAAGACCCGGCTGACGATCCCCGCCCTATCGATCGCGAGCAGCATCGCCCGCCGTACCCGCGGGTCCGCGAGCGCCCGCCGGGCGTCGCCGGTTGCCGCCCCCGGCACTACGGCCAGGAGCTGGACCACCAGGCTCGGCTGCGGCTCGACCCGCAGCCCCTGCCGGCGGTCGACATCGGTCAGGACACTCTCGACGAGCCTCGCCGAGACGTCCACCCCGCCGGCGAGGAACCGGGCGCTGCGCTGCTCCTCGTTCTCCACGAACGAGAACACGACATCCTTGATCTCCGGCGTGCCGCGCCAGCTCGGCCACCCCTTCGCGACCACCGACCCGTCGCCGCGCCGCTCCACGAAACGGTAGGGGCCGGTCCCGAACGGCGCGGTGATCTCGGGCAGCGCCGCGGCGGCGCGCGGCACGACGAACACGAACGCCAGGCGGTTGAGCAGCGTCGGCGCCGGCCCCCGGGTCTCGATCACCACCGCCTGCGGGCCGTCGGCCTCGACGCTGCGGACGTCGAAGAGCTGGTGCCTGATCCCGGAGCGAGGGTCCTTGAGCGCGCGCTCGAAGCTCGCCACGACGTCTGCACTCGTGCAGGCGGTACCGTCCGCGAAACGCACCCCGGGGCGCAGGACGAAGCGGACGCGGTCGCCGCCGAGCGCGGCCCACGACTCGGCGAGCGCCGGCTCGATCTTCATCTCCGGCGAGAAGCGGACGAGCGCGTCGTAGAAGTTGCACAGCAGCGACCAGTCCACGAGCTCGTTGTGGTGGTGCGGGTCGAGCGTGGTGGGGACGCGGTCGAACGTCACCACGACCGGCGCCGGCCGCCCCCCGCCGCAGCCGGCCGCGCCGAGCGCCGACAGTGCGAGCACCGCTGACCACAGCCAACGGCCCCGCCGTCCCGGCCCCTCGCCGCGAACGATGCTCATCGCCTCACTCTCATGCCGCACCAGCCGCATCTACTCTACCCCCGGCGGCAACCTTGAGCCACCGGCCGCCGTATCATCCGGCGGCAGGAGGGACGACCACGGGACGGCTGAAGAGGTTCGCCAAGGAGTTCACCGCCGGCCTCACCACCGCGGAGATGCGGCGCACCGTCGGCCGCGACGCCCGCCAGGCGTACCGCGTGATCACCCGCGAGCAGGACCTCTCCGCCGAGCCCAGCGGCTGGCTGCGGCGCGGCTTCTTCCGCGCCAAGGTGCTGTTCCTCGGCCTGTCGTACAAGCTCACGCCGGCGCGCCGCGTACTGTTCGCGGCCGCGGTCCTGGCCGCGATCTTCGGCCTGGTCAAGTTCAACGCGGTGATCGACACCACGCGCATCCACATCGACTTCTCGTCGCTGTGGCTGCTGGTCAGCGTCGTCCTCCTCGTCTTCCTTCTCGCCCTCGAGCTCGTGGACCGCGTCCTCGTGCGCGACGAGCTCGAGGTCGCGCGCCAGCTGCAGCGCGACCTCTTGCCGGGAGAAGCCCCGGAGATCCCCGGATATGCGCTCGCCCACTCCTACCGCACCGCCAACGAGGTCGGCGGCGACTACTACGACTTCCTCCCGCTCGCGGACGGACGGATCGCGCTCGTGATCGGCGACGCCAGCGGCCACGGAATGGCGGCGGGCCTGCTGATGGCGATCGCCAACGCCGCCCTCAAGCTCGCCGTCGAGGTGGACCCGGCCCCGGAGCGTGTCGCGACCCTGCTCAACCGTGTCCTCTTCCGCACCGGCGACCGCAAGGCGTTCATGACCCTGTTCTACGGCCTGCTCGAGCCCGCCAGCGGCCGGCTCGCCTGGGTCTGC
>JAKAFI010000011.1 GCA_021818005.1 Acidobacteriota bacterium
GTCGCTACCGAGGTCGGCCGCTCGGTGATCGAGGGTGAGCTGCGGGAAGCGTTCGGGCAGGCGCGGAGGTCGCGGATGATCGAGAGGATGACGCAGCACGAGATCGTGTGCGGCTGGGGCCGCATGGGCCTTGCGGTGGTCGAGGAGCTGCGCCGCGCCGGGCGGTCCGTCGTCGTGGTCGAGTCCAAGACGGAGAAGGTGCAGCGGCTCAAGGAGCTCGGCGTCCCCGTCGTCGCCGGCGACGCGACCGCCGAGGAGACGCTGCGCGCCGCCGGCGTCGACCGCGCGCGCGGCCTGGTGGCGTGCCTCAACGACGACGCGCACAACGTCTACACCGTGCTCACCGCCCGCTCGCTCAACCCGAAGCTGTTCATCGTGGCGCGCGCCGGCGAGGAGGGCGCGGAGACGAGGCTGCAGCGCGCCGGCGCCGACCGCGTCGTCAACCCGTACCGCCACGGCGGCGCGCGGCTCGCGCAGCTCGTCGTCAAGCCGACGGTGGTGGACTTCCTCGACTTCTCGCTCGGAAAGGGAAAGGTGGCGGGGCTCGAGCTCGAGCAGGTGCTGCTCTCGGCGACGAGCCCGCTGGTGGGCACGACCCTGGCGGAGGCGGACCTGCGGCGGCGCTGCGGCGTCGGCGTGGTCGCGGTGCAGCGCGGCGACGCGCTCCTCCCCAACCCCGAGCCGAACCTCGCGCTGCGCGAGGGGGACGTGCTGGTCGTGCTCGGCGTCCGCTCGCACCTGGAGGAGTTCGAGGCGACGGTGTGCGCGGCGAACGGAAAGGAGGCGTGAGATGCGGCTGTGTCGGCTGGAGGTGGGCGGCACCGGGCGCTGGGGGGTGATCGAGGGGGAGCTGGTGACGCCGCTGGCGGCGCCGCCGTGGGAGGGTGTCCGCCCGCTCGGCGGCGCGCTGCCGCTCGCGACCGCGGCGTTGCTGCCCCCGTGCGAGCCGAGCAAGATCGTCGCGGTCGGTCTCAACTACCGCGCCCACGCCGCCGAGATGGGCAAGGAGCTGCCCGCCGAGCCGCTCATCTTCCTCAAGGCGCCGTCCGCTCTGCTCGCGCCCGGCGGCGCGGTGGCGCTGCCGCGCGCCTCGCAGCAGGTCGAGCACGAGGGCGAGCTGGCGCTGGTGATCGGGAAGACCGCCACCAGGGTGACCGCGGCGGCGGCGCTCGAGCACGTCCTCGGCTACACCTGCCTCGACGACGTCACCGCCCGCGATATCCAGCGGCGGGAGAAGGTCTACGCCCGCGCCAAGGGGTTCGACACGTTCTGCCCGGTCGGCCCGTGGCTGGAGACCGGGATCGCCGACCCGCAGGCGCTCGACCTCGAGCTGCGGGTCAACGGCGCGCGCCGCCAGCACGGCAGCACCGCCGACATGATCTTCCCGGTCGCCGAGGTGATCGCGTTCATCTCACACGTGATGACGCTGTTCCCGGGCGACCTCATCACGACAGGGACGCCGCCGGGCGTCGGGCCGCTGGCCTCCGGCGACGCGGTCGAGGTCGAGATCGCGGGGATCGGGGTTTTGCGCCACACCGTGGCGTAGAGACAGGGGTCAGGAAGAAAGGAAGCGGGCAAACGAGAGCCGGCAATCTGCTTTCCCTTGGCCGTCTTCCTTCTTCCCCCCTCCCGTGTCTTCCAACTCTTCACTTTTCACTCTCAACTCTTCACTGCCTTTGCTCCTCTGCGCTTCCGCTCCTCGGCTCCCCTGCTCTGTCTTCCCTTTTCCCTTTCCCCTTTTGTCCGTTTCCCTTCGTCCTTCCCCTCTGTCGCCTTGCCCCTGCTGGCGAACCCGACTCGGTGCGAGCCGCTACGTGTCGCCGCCTTCCCAGTGCAGCGTCACCTTGCCACCGTACGGAACGAGCGTCGTCCAGAAGCTGTCGACGTGGACGTACACGGTCCACGCCTCACCGCCGGCGAGGCGCAGCAGGCGGATCTTCTCCGAGAAGGGTGTGAACATGCCGAGAAACGTGACGTGCGACACGCCGAGCTGGGCCGCTTCGCGGCGAGCCGCTTCGGCGCTCGGGTTCGGCGGCTCGGCCGTGAACTGGGCGAGGACCCCTCGCTGGCTCACCTGCCCCCGCACCCCCTCCACCGTGTACGTGATGCTGCCGCCGGGGACGGCGTCCCCTTTGGGCAGCACCACCAGCTTGACGTCGTTCATCGAGATGATCGGGTTGTGAATGACCCGCACCTGGAAACGGCGGGCCACACCATCGTCCACCGCCAGGCGCGGCCTGAACCGGACGAACGTGCTGAGGTAAAAGAAGCTGAGGATCGTCAGGGCGATCAGCGGCATGATGCGCCTGGTCTTGTTGGCCATCGCACACTCCTATCTTCTCCAGCGGTCGGTTGCTCCACCGCACGGCTGAGATGATCAAGCCAAACTCTGTCCCATCCATTGACGGTCGTCAAGAGCAGCCGGTCTTGACGGTGCCGCGCGACGCTGGTATTTTTCTCCTCCCGCCGTCGTGACGGCGGGAGTGAGCGGGAATAACTCAGTGGTAGAGTGCGACCTTGCCAAGGTCGAAGTCGCGGGTTCAAATCCCGTTTCCCGCTCCATCTTCCCCTCCCTGCCTTGAATCCGACCGAGTTTAGAATGGGAATCGCTGCCACCATCCTGAGTCGCTGCTGGAATGGCGGCCCGGCGGGGCCGGTTGACCGGCGCCGAGGAGATGACCAGATGCCTCGCGAACACCCTCACGATGACAGCGCCGGCCGCCGCCGCCCCGTTCGCCGGGCCGCCGCCGCGTCGGTCGCCGTCCTGGCGGCGCTGGCCGCGGCCGCGGCGCCGGTCGCCGCGCCGCCGCTCACGCTCGCGGATGCGCTGCGCGAGATCGCCGCGCACTCGACGGCCTCGGCGGTGGCGTCCCTGAACACCAGCGCGGCCCGCGAGGAGACGAAGCGGGCCGAGGCGTCGTTCCGGCCGTCACTGGACCTCTCCGGCGGCTTCCAGCTGCGCGACAACGAGGTGGTGGCGAAGTTCGGCGCGCTGCAGGCGCCGACCGAACCGCGCCACTTCCTCTTCGGCGAGCTCGACCTGACGCAGATGCTGTGGGACGGAGGGCGGCGCTCGTGGGCCGTCTCGACCGCCCGCAGCGCCGAGCGCGCCACCGCGACCCGCGGCCGCGCCGAGGTCAGCGCGGCGATGCTCGAGGGGCTCGATACCTACCTCCGGATCCTCACGCTGTCGGCCCAGCGACAGGTGGTGGCGCAGCGCGTCGCGACGCTCGAGGACCACCTGCGCGAGGTCCGCGACCTGTTCGACCACGGGCTGGTGGCCCGCAACGACCTGCTCGCGACCGAGGTCCGCCTCCGGCTGGTGCAGGACCAGGGGGGAGCGCTCGCCAACGGCGAGGCGGTCGCCACCGCGACGCTCAACCGGCTGATGGGCCGCGACCCGGCCGCGGCCGTCGTGCTGCCGAAGACGCTGCCGCCCCCGCCGCCGCTGCCCGCGTCCGAGGCCGAGCTTGGCAAGCGCGCGGCCGAGGCGAACGAGCAGCTGCTGGCGCTGCGCGCGCGCCTCAAGGCCGAGGAGGACGCGGTCGCCCTGAAGAAGAGCGACGACAAGCCGTCGCTGTTCGCGCAGGCCTCCCACACCTACCAGCAGAACCAGTACCTGGCGTACCCGAACGCCAACTTCCTCATGCTCGGGGCGTCGTGGCAGGCGTACGACGGCGGTGCGCGGGCGGCCGCGGTGCGCGCCGCGGCGTTCAAGGCCGACCGCACCCGCGCGGAGATCGCCGACCTGCAGGCGCAGATCGCCGTCCAGGTGGAGCAGGCGCTCCTCGCCTACCGCCAAGCGCTCACCGAGGCCGCCACCGCCGGCACCAACGTGGCGGCCGCCATCGAGAACCTGCGCATCGAGGAGGACCAGTACAAGGCGGGGCTGGCGAAGAGCACCGACGTGCTCGACGCCGAGTCGGTCCTCGCCGACGCCCGGTTCGCGCTCGTCAACCAGCACTTCAACGCCTACCTCAAGCAGGGCGTGCTGCTCACCCTCGCCGGCGAGGACCTGCCGACGTTCTTCGCCGCCGTCGGCACCAGAGAACTGGAGCCGTGAGATGAAGAAATGGATCAGCCTTGCCGTCATCGTGCTGGTGCTCGGAGCGGTCGCGCTGTTCGCCTACCGCGACTGGAGGCACTCGCAGCGCCACCCCAACACCGACGACGCCTACGTCGGGGGCGACGTGTTCGCGGTGTCGTCGCTGATCCCCGGCCGCCTGGCGACCGTCGAGGTCACGGAGAACCAGCCGGTCCGCAAGGGCCAGGTCATCGCCACGATCGACCCGCGCGACTACGACGCCGCGGTGCAGCAGGCGACCGCGGGGCTCGCCGAGGCGCGCTCCGCGATCGCGACCAACCGCGCCCAGATCGCGCAGGCGAAGGCGCGCACCACGGCCGACGCGAGCCGGCTGGCGCTCGCGCGCATCAACCTGCAGAGGTTCTCCGAGTTGTTCCAGCGCAACTCCGTCCCCAAGCAGCGCTACGACGACGCGGTCACCGCCGAGCAGGTGGCGGCGGCGGACGACGTGGCCGCGCGCAAGGCGCTGGCGGCGGCCGAGGCCAACCTCGGCGTCGCCGAGGAGCGGATCAAGGTGCAGCAGACCAGGCTCGCCACGGCCGAGTTGACGCGCTCCCACTGCACGATCGTGGCGCCGGTCGACGGCGTCGTCGCGAGGAAGAGCGCGCAGGCCGGCCAGGTGGTCGCCCCGGGGCAGCCGCTGTGCGCCATCGTGCCGCTTGCCGGCGGCCACATCTGGGTCGAGGCGAACTTCAAGGAGACCGATCTGCGGCGGATCCGCGTCGGGCTGCCCGCCACGCTCGTCGCCGACGTGAACCCCGGTCGCACCTACCGCGGTTGGGTCGAGAGCCTCTCGGCCGGCACCGGGGCGGCGTTCGCGCTGCTCCCGCCCGAGAACGCCACCGGCAACTGGGTCAAGATCGTGCAGCGGCTGCCGGTGCGCATCGCGATCGACCCGGGGAGCAACGCGGATCACTCGCTCCGGCTCGGACTCTCGGTGAAGGTCGAGGTGGACGCCACGGCCGAGCCGCGCGTCGTTCCGGCCGCGACCCCGGCCGCCGCGGCCGACCCGCACTGACGGCCACGGGGAAGCGATGGAGAACGGCCGCACCACCAGCAAGTACCTGATCGCGTTCACCTCGATGCTGGGGACGCTGATGGAGGTGGTGGACACCTCGGTGGCCAACGTGTCGCTGCCGCACATGCAGGGGACGTTCTCCGCCGGGGTCGACGAGATCACCTGGGTCATCACCTCGTACCTGGTCGCCAACGCGGTCATCCTGCCGATCACGGGCTGGATCGCCAACTATTTCGGCAGGAAGAAGTTCTACCTCTCCTGCCTGGCCCTGTTCACGCTCGCGTCGCTGGGCTCGGGGGCGGCGCCGTCGCTCACGTTCCTGGTTGTGATGCGCGTTCTGCAGGGGTTCGCGGGCGGCGCGATGGTGCCGATGTCGCAGGCGATCCTGCTCGACGCGTTTCCCCGGGAGGAGCGCGGCAAGGCGATGGCGATGTTCGGGGTCGGCGTCGTGTTCGGCCCGATCATCGGGCCGACGCTGGGCGGGTGGATCACCGACAACTGGGGCTGGCCGTGGGTGTTCTACATCAACATCCCGCTCGGCATCCTCGGCATCATGCTCGGCCTCATGTTCATCAGCGACCCGCCGCACCTCAAGCGTCCCGAGGGCCGCGTGGACTTCCTCAGCTTCATCTTCATCTTCATCGGCCTCGGCAGCCTCGAGGTGACGCTCAACCGCGGGCAGCGTTTCGATTGGTTCAACAGCAACTTCATCAAGATCTTCGCGCTCGCGGCCGTGGCCGGGGTCGCGCTCTTCATCTGGCGTTCGCTCACCGCCGCGCGGCCGCTGGTCAACCTGCGCCTGTTCCGTAACCGCTCGTTCGCCTCCGCCACGCTGCTGATGTTCCTGGTCGGGTTCGGCCTGTTCGGCTCGTTCACGATGCTGCCGCTGTTCGCCCAGACGATGCTGAACTACACCGCGACGTGGGCCGGCCTCGTGATCTCGCCGGGCGGGATCGCCTCGCTGATCGCGATGGGGCTCGTCGGCGCGCTCATCGGCAAGGTCGACACCCGGTTCCTCGTGCTGATCGGCGCCGGGTTGAACATCGCCGCGATCTGGCTGCTGCAGTCGGTCGACCTCCACGTCAGCTTCACCTACATGATGATCTCCCGCCTGCTGCAGGGTTTCGGGCTCGGCTTCCTGTTCGTGCCGATCTCGACCGCGGCGTTCTCCCACCTGCCGCCGGAGCAGATCGGAAACGCCACCGGGCTGTTCAACCTGTTCCGCAACGAGGGCGGCTCGGTCGGGATCGCGATGTCGGCGACCGTGCTGGCGCGCCACGCGCAGGTCCACCAGGCGAACCTCGCGGACCACGTCAACGCCTTCAACCCGATCGTGCAGCAGCGGCTGGCGGGCGCGGCGAACGGCCTCTTCCCCACCGCCGGCCTCGACCCGGTCACGACGAAGCAGCTGTCGCTGCGCTTGATGTACGGTCAGATGCAGCAGCAGGCCGTCGTCATGTCGTACGTCGACGTGTTCTGGATGCTGACGGTCGCGTTCGTGCTCATCGTCCCCTTCGTCTTCTTGCTCTCCGGCGACACCGGCAAGGCGCCCGTGGGCGCCCACTGAGCCGCGCCGGCGGCGCAGAGTTGTCGGCCGACAAGGAAACGCGTCGCGACCGCCGCCACACTCCCAGGTGAGCGCCGGGGTTCCCGGCGTTCCTTGGGGGTCGGATCTATGGCTATCCACATACGCACAGATCGCTGGGAGCTGGCGGCGGCCGCCGAGCGCCTGCGCCGGGCCGGCCACCCGCTGCGTCTGGCGATGATCGGGCTGCTGCAGGCCCCTTCCGGCATGTGCGTCTGCGCCCTGGCCGCGGCGCTCCCGGCCGCACAGGCCACCGTGTCGCGCCACCTCCGCATCCTCAAGGACGGCGGCCTGGTGCGCGCGCGCCGCGACGGCGCCAACGTCTTCTACTCGCTCCACGAGGAGAACGCGGCCGCGCTGCTGCGGCAGCTCGCCCGGCTGCTCGGGGGCGACGCCCCGCCGGCATCGCAGCCCCGCCGGCGCCGGCGCTCCGAGCCGGGTCGGTCGGCCCGGGCTTGCGTTGCCGCGTTATCATGCGAAATGACGACCGATTCAACGAAGACATCTGGCCGCCGGCCCCGTCCGGCAAGGAGGCAGGCATGAGATGGCTGGCAACGTGGCTCGCGGCCGCGGCGTTGATCCCCGCCGGCGCCGGCGCGCTCACGATCGACGAGGCCACGGCGCGCGCGCTCGCCGCGAACCCCCGGCTCCAGGCCGCCAGGCTGGCCGCGCTCGCCGCGGCGCAGCGGGCGCAGGAGGCGAGCGGCCGCAGGTACGGCGAGGTGGACCTCGTCGGGTCGTACAACCACTTCGACACCAACCGCTCGCTGGTGCCGATCTCGATCGACCTGTTCAAGGACCCGAAGGCAGGCTTCTACCAGCTCCCGTGGGACCGCAACCAGCTCCACTACGGGATCGCCTACCAGATCCCGCTGCTCGCCGGCGGCGCGTTGCACGAGGGACGGTTGATCGCGGAGCTGGCGCAGCGCGCCAGTGAGGACATCGCCCGCTACGGCGGCGACGAGACACGCTACAACGTCCGCGCGGTGTACCGCAACGCGCTTGCCGCCACGCACGCCCTCGCCGCGGTGACCGTGTACGAGAAGGCGCTGGAGAGCGACGCGGCCGACGCCGCGCTCAAGGTCAAGGTCGGCGCCTGGGCCAGCGTCGACGCCGCCAAGGTCGAGTTCGCCCTCGCCAGTGCGCGGGCGCAGCGCGAGGCGGTGCAGGCCCAGATCGCCGCGCTCGACGCGTTGCTGGCGGCGCTGATGGGCGAGGAGCCGCCGGCCGGAGGGTACGCGCTGGTGGACATCCCCGACTTGCCGCCGCTCCCGGCAGGCACGGCGGCCGATAATGGCGGCGCGGCGCTCACCGGCCGGGCCGACCTCGCGGCCGTGAAGTCGGCGGTCGCCATCGCCGAGCGCAAGCGGATGCTGGCCAAGGAAGCGTTCGGCCCGCAACTGCTGCTCGCCGGCAACTACCTCACCAACTCGGCGCCGGGGGTCAGGGACCACATCGACACCAACGAGTTCGGCCTCTACCTCAAGCTGCCGCTGTTCCAGGGGATGCAACGGATCCACGCGCTGCGGGCGGCCCAGATCGACCTGCAGGCGGCGACCCGCCAGCAGCGGGCGAAGGAACTGGAGATCCTGGCGCAGGTGCAGGACGCGTTCGGGCGGATCCAAGCGGCGCGCGCTCAGCTCGCCGCGGGCAAGGCGCAACGCTCGCTCGGCGCCGAGGTCGCCCGCGTCGAGCACCTCAAGCTCGAGCAGGGCACCGGCAAGATGGAGGACTACCTTGCCGGACGGGCGGAGGAAATGCAAGGTGAGACCGGCTACTGGCAGGGGCTGTACGCCCTGCAGAGCGCTGTCGACTACCTCGACTTCGTAGCGGCCCAGGGAGGCCAGCATGAGTAAGAAGCTCGTCGTCGTCCTGATCGTGATCCTCGTCGTCGTCGGCTTGACGCTCGCGGTGGTGCACAAGGAGTGGCAACTCGCCCACCTGCCGCCGCCGGCCAACCCGCCGATGCCGGTGGTGACGACCGTCGTGCGTCAGGGGGAGGCCAGCAACACGGTCGCCACGGTGGCACTCATCCAATCGGAGACCTCGGCGACGGTGTCGGCCGAGGTGCCGGGGGCGCTCGTCGAGGTCCGTTTCCACGAGGGGGACAGGGTCAGCAAGGGCGAGATGATGGCCCAGATCGACCCGCGGACGTTCGATGACGCGGTGCAGGCGGCGCAGGCGAGAGTGGCTGCGGCCGAGGAGGACTACGCCAAGCAAAAGGCGATCTTCGACCGCGACACCGCGTTGCTGCAAGGCGGGGCCATCGCGCAGCAGGCGTTCGACATCTCCAAGGCGCAACTGGCGGGGAGCGAGGCGGCACGCGTCACAGCCGCGAGGGCCCTCCAGACGGCGCGTGTCTACCGCTCCTACTGCTCGGTCCAGGCGCCGTACTCCGGCGTGGTGACCGCTCGCCTGGTCGAGCCCGGCGACCTCGCCGGGCCGGGGAAGCCCCTGTACACGCTTCAGATTCCCGGTCCGGTCAAGCTTCTCTCCAAGCTCTCTCAGGACCAGCTGGGGCGGATCAGGGTCGGTGGCGCCGTGACGTTTACCAACGCGGGACAGACCCTCGCGGTCGCCACCAGCCGCATCTACCCGGCGCTCGACGCGGCGCACCTCGGGTCGGTCGAAACCGACCTCAAGGAAGCGCCGTTTGGGCTGCCCTCGGGTGCGACCGTGGCGGCGAGCTACGCCGCCGCACCGGTGCAGGGTCTCCTGGTCCCCAACGACGCGCTCCTGCAGGGGATCGAGAAGACCACCGTGGTCAAGGTCGAGCAGGGAAAGGCGCAGCCGGTGCCGGTGACGGTGATCGGCCGCGGCGAGACGTCGTCGGCGGTGGCGGCGGGCGAGGCGCTGAAGGCCGGTGATGTGCTGATCGTCGGCCTGCCCAGCGAGCTCATGGCGCTCACCGCCGGGACCCCCGTCGCCCCACAGGGGGGAGGCCAGCGATGAACGTGGTCGGCGCCTACGTCAGGAGGCCGCACCTCCTCCTCTCCATCGTGCTCCTGCTGGCGGTGGTCGGGGTGGTCGGCTTCTTCGAGATGCCCGTCAACCTCTTCCCCGACAGCGAGCGGCCGCAGATCGCGGTGGTCACGGTGTGGCCGGGCGCCTCGGCCGGCGACGTGGCGAGCGACGTCAGCCGCGTGATCGAAAAGGAATTGAAGACGATCGAGCTGGTCCGGCGCGTGACCTCCACCTCCAACGACGAGGTGTCGGTCGTCTCCGCGGAGTTCCAGTACAAGAAGGGGCTGGATTCGGCGGCGACGGACGTCTCCAACTCGCTCAACAAGATCCGGCCGCTGCTACCGCCCGACATCCGGCCGTTCCAGGTCTACAAGGTCTCCTCGGCGACCCCGGCGGTGCTGACCGTTTCGGTCACGCCGAAGAGCGGCTCCCACATGGACCTGGCGCAAGCGCGGCGCCTGGTGGAAAACCCGATCAAGGAAGCTCTCTTGCGTCTCCCGAACGTGGAGAACGTCGAGGTGTTCGGCGGCTACCAGAGCGTCGTGCAGGTGGACCTCGACCCCAACCGGCTGCAGGCGTTTCACCTCAGCCCGGGGCAGATCGTCGAGGCGCTCAACGCCTGGAACCGCAACACCCCTCTCGGCCTCGTCCTCTCCCAGGGGAGCCAGATCCTGCTCAAGAGCCAGGGGGAGTTCGAGCGTCCCGAAGAGGTCGGTAACGTCGTCGTGAGCGCGGCACCGGGACCGCCCGTGTACCTGCGCGACGTGGCGGATGTCCACATCGGCATCCAGGAGCGGCTGTCGGCGTTCCACGGCAACGGCAAGCCGGCGATCGGGATCAACATTCAGCGGGCGCTGTCCGGGTACGCCCTGCCGACGATCCAGTCGGTGCTCGAGTACCTGCCCAAGCTCGAACGCGAGTACCCGGGGCTCTCGTTCCAGATCGCCGACACGCAGGGCGAGCTCATCCACACCAGCGTGTCGAACATGGTGGATGCGCTGCGCGACGCCATCATCATGACCGTGATCGTGATCTTCTTCTTCCTCGCGGACATGCGCGGCATGCTCCTCGCCGGCATCTCGATCCCGTTCACCTACCTCATCACCTTTGCGTTCATGTGGCTGTTCGGTTTCGAGTTCGACCTGGTGACGCTGACCGGCGTCATTCTCGGCGTCGGCATGCTGCTCGACGACGCGATCGTCGTCCTCGAGAACATCGAGCGGCATTACCACAAGCTCGGCCAGAAGCTGGAGGACGCCGTGATCGGCGGCACCCAGGAGGTGATGCTCGCGATCCTCTCGGGGACGTATGCCACGGTGGTCGTCCTCATCCCGATCATCTGGATCGGCGGCTTCGTGCAGACCGTGCTGCGACCGCTCTCGCTGACGCTGTCGATCGCGCTGCTCGCCTCGTACCTGGTGTCGGTCACGATCTTGCCGATCCTGGCGCCGTTCATCCTCCGTCTCGGCGGAAAGATGGAGCGCACGCGCTGGGAGCTGGGGCTCGATCGGTTCGTCCAGGGCAAGATCCTCCACCCCATTCAGGAGTTCTTCGTGAAGGCGGTCGGCGTGGCCCTGCGGCACAAGGTCATGTTCATCATCCCGGCGCTCGCGCTCCTGATGTTCACCGGCCGCGTCCTCATGCCGTTGGTGGGGCGCGACCTCATGCCGCCGATGGACACGGGGATCTTCCGCGTCACCTTCGAGAGTTATCCCAACACCTCGATGGCCGACACGGAGGCGCTGCTGGCCAAGGCGGAGAAGATCATCTACCAGCAGCCGGGCGTCACGATGGTCTCCTCGACGCTGGGTTCGGAGCCGGGTGTCCTTTCCTTCGGCTCCGGCCGCAACCCGCAGCAGGCGTTCGTCACCGTGCACATCGTCGATCGGTTCCACCGCAAGGAGACGATGTGGGCGATCGAGGAGCACATCCTCAAGCAGCTGCAGACGGTTCCCGGCATGCGCTACCCCGCGGCCTTCGACTACGGCGCGACGCCGCTATCCACCATCCGGTCCACCGTGGACCTGATGGTGTCGGGGCCGGACCCCAAGGTGCTCGACGACATCCGCCAGCAGGTGCAGCAGCGGCTCACGACGGTGGGCGGGCTCACGTCGGTGGTGCCGACGTGGACGCTCGACCGCGTGGAGTACCGCTTCCTGCCGGACCGCAACCGGCTCTCGCTGTACGGCGTCAACGCCGCGGCCGTGGCGGCGCAGGTCAACGGTCAGGTGCGCGGCTTCCCGGCAACGCTGTTCCGGGTGCCCAACCAGGACTCGTTCGCCGTCTGGGTGCAGGACGTGGCGCACCGCCGCGACGGGCAGAACCGACTCGAGAGCCTCCCGATTCTCACCCCCCGCGGGCCGGTCCCGCTTTCCAGCCTCGGGACCATCGAAACGGACAAGGTGCCGACCCTGTACACGCACCAGGACCTGCTGCCGACGGTGGACATCCTCGGCTACCGCAACGTGCACGCCGTGACTCACATCGAGAACAACGTCGACAGCGCGCTGAAGGGACTCAAGCTCCCGCCGGGAAATTCGATGCAGAAGGACGCGGGTTGGTGGATGAGGTACATGGCCCCGCTGATCAACCAGCTTCCCCCCGGCTACTCGATCCGCGAGGAGGGCGAGCTCAAGACGATGAACGAGGCGTTCTCGGCCCTGATGACGGCGCTGCTGCTCGGCCTCGTGCTGCTCTACTTCTCCCTCGTGCCGGCGTTCAAGTCGTTCATCCACCCGTTCACGATCATGGTCGCCATCCCGCTCGGCATCATCGGCGCCGCGTGGGCCATGCTGCTCACCGGCAAGCACTCGTGCATGCCCTCGTTCATGGGGATGATCCTGCTCGCCGGCATCGTGGTGAAGAACTCCATCCTGCTGATCGACTTCATCGAGGAGGCGCGGGCCAAGGGCGAGAGCCTGGAAGAGGCGCTCAAGGGTTCGGTGCGCGTCAGGACCAGGCCGATCCTGATGACCGCCGTCGGCACCGCGGTCGGGATGCTGCCGATCGCGCTGCAGTGGGCGATCGGGCTCGAGCGCCTCTCCCCGCTGGCGGTCGTCGCGATCGGCGGCCTGATGGTCTCGACGTTCCTCACCCTGATCTACGTGCCGGTGTTCTACGACATGTTCGAGAACGCCAAGAACTGGATGACCGGGGGTCGCAAGGCCGTCGCGACGACCGAGGAGACGCCGGCCGGCTAGCCGAGCGGCCAGAGAAGAGAAGGGTTTGGCATGGCAAAAGACCTCAGCACCACGACCTGGCACGGCGCGCCGCGCCGTGAGATTCCCTGGTTTCCGACGATCGACGCCGAGGCGTGCATCGGCTGTCAGCTCTGCTTCGTCACCTGCGGCCGGGAAGTGTTCGACATGACGGCGGACACGCCGCCCCGGGCCGACGTCGCGCGACCGTACAACTGCATGGTCGGCTGCTCGACCTGCGCCATGGTCTGTCCCACCGACGCCATCTCGTTCCCGGACAAGGAGCTGGTCCGCCGGGCCGAGCGCGAGCACAGGATCTTCCGGCAGGTCAGGCAGGAGGCGACGAGCAAGCGGGCGAAAGTCGGCGCCGCCGAGGCGCGCGCCGCGGCCGAGAAGAAGCTCGCCGAGACGACGACGCGGGCGCGCGTCAGCATCGCCGGGACGTTCGGCGAAAAGCGCTTCCTCGTCAAGCTCGACGAGCTGACCCAGGACCGCCCGTTCGACATCGTCGACCTGAAGCTCGAGGTGCCGACCGTCAAGGGCCTGCGGGAGAAGACCCCCGCGTTCATGGCGTTCGGCGTGACCTCCACCGACGACGGCGATGTCCGCGGCTTCCTGGCCGAGGTCAAGGAGTTGGTCCGGGCCAACGGCCTGGTCTGGGTGGACGAAACCATCGGGTGAAGGACCCGCGGCTACGCTCGCTCGAACGACAACCTTGTGAGACCGGCGACGCACGGCGTCGACCACGAAAAGGAGAGAACGATGAGCAACCCGACACCACCCACCCCGGACCAAGTCCTCGCGATGATGAGCCAGAAGATGGGGGACACGCTCCCCGCCTGGCCGAAGCTGCTCGCGAACCTGGCCCCCGACCTGCTCCTCGGCACCGCGATGAACTCGGCCGGCAGCGTCGGCCGTGAGGCGAGCACGATCCCGGCCAAGTACCGCTCGCTGATCGCGGTGGCGGCCGCGCTCGGGCGCGGGCAGGCGAGCTGCGCCCGCTCGCAGGCGTACATGGCCCGCCAGGCCGGGGCGACGGACGAGGAGCTGCTCGACACGGTCCGCATCGCCCGCCACCTCGCCGCCGCCGGCATCCTCGACGCCGCCACCTCGCTGCTCGCCGATCTCGGCGCGGGACCGGCGTCGGGCGAGAAGACACGGTGAGCCACACGCACGACCTGTCGCCTGTTGCGGGCTCCGAGATGGACCGGCGCCTGTGGGCGAGCGCCGCCCTCAACGTCGCGATCACGGTGGCGGAGCTGGCCGGAGGGTTCCTCTCCGGCAGCCTCGCGCTGCTCTCGGATGCCGCCCACAACTTCAGCGACGTGGCGGCCGTGGCGCTCGCGTTGTGGGCGAGGCGCCTGAGCCGACGCCCGCCCACGGCGCACCACACCTACGGTTTCAAGCGCGCGGAGGTCATCGCCGCCCTCGCCAACGCCGTCGTGCTGATCGGCGTCTCGGTCGTGATCGCGCGCGAGGCCCTCGTCCGCCTGCTCCACCCCACCCCCGTCGCGCAGGGGCTCATGCTCGCCGTCGCGCTCGTGGCGCTCGTCGCGAACGTCGGCTCGGTCCTGCTGCTGCGCCGTCACGAGAAGGACGACGTCAACGTCCGCAGCGCCTTCCTCCACATGGCCCAGGACGCCCTGGCCTCGCTGGCGGTCGTCGCCGCCGCGCTCCTCGCGCACACCCCGGTGGGCCTGTACGTAGACCCGGCGGCGGCGCTGATCGTCGTCTTTGCGGTCCTGCGCAGCGGGCTCTCGCTGATCTGGGAAACGCTCTCCACCCTGCTCGAGGGCGCGCCCGCGGACGTCTCGCTCGAAGCCATGCTCGACGACGTCGGCCGGGCGTTCCCGAGCGCCACCCTGCACCACCTCCACCTCTGGCAGAACGGCCCCGGCCAGCGGCTGCTCACCGCCCACGTCGTCGTCGGCGACACGCTTGACGGCCGCGCGATCGAGAGCCTGTTCGCCGAGATCAAGGAGTTTCTCCACGACCGCTGGGGGATCGCCCACGCCACGCTGGAGCCCGAGGTGGCGGGGTGCGGCGAGACCGCCGTGATCGCTCACTGGCACGACGAACACGTTGACGAACACACGGGCTGAGGCTTCGGCCGCGGCCGAGGAGGGCGAATGAACCGCAAGCTGCTCGACCTCGCTTCACGGACGCTCGGCGACACGTTCGCCCATGAGAGCGCACCGCTCTCGGCCGAGGACAAGCTGCGCGAGCTGGCGTTCAACCTGTGGTGGAACTGGCACCCGCAGGTGCTCGAGCTGTTCCGCCAGCTCGATCCCGCCGGCTGGTCGGAGACCAACCACAACCCGATCGCGCTGCTCAAGCGCATCGGTCCAGGCGCGCTCGGCGCCCGGGTCGCGGAGCTGTCGCTGGAGAACACCGTCAGCTTCCACTACCGCCGCCTGCAGGAGTACCTGCGCGCCGAGGGGTCGTGGTGCGCCGTCAACGCCCGCGGGCTGCAGGCCGCGCCGATCGCCTACTTCTCCGCCGAGTTCGGGCTGCACGAGTCGCTGCCGCTGTACTCCGGCGGGCTCGGCGTGCTCGCCGGCGACCACCTCAAGAGCGCCTCCGACCTCGGCCTGCCGCTGGTCGGGATCGGGCTCTTCTACGCCAGCGGCTACTTCCGCCAGCACTTCGACGCGGCCGGTTGGCAGACCGAGGAGTACGGCCACATCGACCTCGGGGCGCTGCCGCTGCGGCGCCCGGTCGGCGCCGACGGCGAGCCGGTCATGATCGAGCTGCCGTGCAACGGGGAGACGCTGCACGCGGCGGTGTGGATGGCCCGCGTCGGCCGCACCTTGCTGCTGCTGCTCGACTCCGACGTCGAGGCGAACCCGCCGTACCTGCGCGAGCTGACGGCCAGGCTGTACGGCGGCGACGAGGTCACCCGCATCCGCCAGGAGGCGCTGCTCGGCATCGGCGGCCTGCGCGCCCTGCGCGAGCTCGGCATCCGCCCGGCGGTGCTGCACCTCAACGAGGGGCACAGCGCGTTCGTCGTCCTCGAGCGCACGCGCGAGCGGATCGAGGAAGAGGGGATGTCGTTCGACGACGCCTTGCGCGAGACCGCCCTGCAGACCGTGTTCACGACGCACACGCCGGTCGAGGCGGGGCACGACCGCTTCGCGGCGGAGCTGGTGGAGCGCGAGCTCGGCTGGCTGCGCGCCGCGCTCGGCATCGACCCCGAGCGGATGATGGGTCTCGGCCGCGTCGACCCGGCCGACCGCGGCGAGCCGCTGTGCATGACGGTGCTGGCGATCCGCGGCTCGCGGCGGCGCAACGGCGTCTCCAGCCTGCACGGGCACGTCGCGCGGCGGATGTGGCAGCGCGTGTGGCCCGGGCGCGACGAGGAGGAGGTCCCGATCGGGCACATCACCAACGGCGTGCACGTGCGCTCGTGGCTCGCCCTGTCGATGAACCGCATCTTCGACCGCTACCTGGGCAACGACTGGCCGGCGCGCCAGAGCGACTGCGCGACCTGGGCGCCGATCGCCGGCGCCGACGACGCCGAGCTGTGGGAGACGCACGAGGTGCTGCGCCGCTACCTCGTCGAGTTCGTGCGCCGGCGGGCCGGGCGGCCGCAGCTGCTCGACGAGCACGCGCTCACGCTCGGGTTCGCCCGGCGGTTCGCCACCTACAAGCGCGGCACGATCCTGCTCACCGACCTCGACCGTCTGGCGCAGATCCTCGGCGACCCGGCGCGACCGGTGCAGATCGTGTTCGCCGGCAAGGCGCACCCGCGCGACGACGCCGGGAAGAAGCTGCTGCAGCAGCTGCTGGCGATCACCCGCGACCCGCGCTTCGAGGGGAAGATCGTCTTCGTCGAGGACTACGACATCAACGTGGCGCGCCACATGGTGCAGGGGGTGGACGTCTGGATCAACACGCCGCTGCGCCCGATGGAGGCGTGCGGCACCAGCGGGCAGAAGGTCGTGCTCAACGGCGGCCTCAACCTGTCGGTGCTCGACGGCTGGTGGGCGGAAGGGTTCGACGGCAAGAACGGCTTCGCGATCGGCGACGGGCGGGTGCACACGGACCCGGCGGTGCAGTGGGCGCGCGACGCCGAGTCGCTGTACGGGCAGATCGAGGAGCAGGTGCTGCCGCTGTTCTATGACCGCGAGGGAACCGCGCCGCCGCGCGGCTGGGTCGAGCGGATGAAGCGCTCGATCACGACGCTCGCCTGGCGCTACAACGCCGACCGCATGGTCGCCGACTACGTGCGCCACGCCTACCTCGCCGCGGGGGGGCGGCTGACCTCCGCCTGAGCCGATGCGGCCGATCGACTTCCTGCTGCGCCACGGCTACGCGCTGCTGTTCTTCTGGATCCTCGCGGAGCAGGCGGCGCTCCCCGTGCCGTCCGCGCCGCTGCTGGTCGCCTGCGGCGCCCTGATCAGACTCGGCAAGCTGAACCCGTTTATCGTCCTCGCGACCGGAGTGGCCGCGTGCTTGCTGGCTGACAACGTCTGGTTCGCACTCGGGCGGGCGCGCGGCACCAGGGTGCTGCGGTTCGTCTGCCGGGTCGCGCTCGAACCCGACTCGTGCGTGCGCCGCACCGAGAACGCGCTGCTGCGCTACGGCAGCCGCTCGTTGCTGGTCGCGAAGTTCATCCCCGGCCTGAACGCCGTCGCGGCTCCCCTGGCCGGCAGCTCCGGCGTCGGCCGCTGGCGGTTTCTCCTATTCGACGTAGCCGGCGCCGTGCTCTGGATCGCGGCGTACGGCGGCGTCGGGTACGCGTTCGGCGACCAGCTCGAGGCCGTCGGCTTCGACCTCGAGCGGATGGGACACGGCCTGGTGCTGGCGACCGGCGCCGCGCTGGCGGCCTGGGTCGTGTGGAAGTTCGCGCAACGGCGGCGGTTCCTGAAGCAGCTGGCGATCGCACGGGTGACCAGCGACGACCTGCGGCACAAACTGGAGACCGGCGAGGACTTCCTCGTGGTGGACATGCGCAGCGGCCTCGAGGTCGGAGCGCAACCGATCCCGGGCGCGCTGCGCATCCCGATGGAGGAGTTGCTCAGCCACGAGCGGGAGATCCCGCGCGACCGCGACGTCGTGATCTGCTGCAGCTGTCCGAACGAGGCCTCCAGCGCCAGGGTGGCGAAGGTGTTGCAGTCGCACGGCATCACCCGCGCCCACCCGCTGGCGGGCGGGGCGGACGCTCTGGACGGCCTGCGACTCCCGATCCAGAACCGGGACTGAGCCAGCCCACCCTTCCGTTCGGGTCCGTCCGACATCAGTGGAAGGTTAATGATTCAATGGAGTTGCGAAACATACCGTGGCGCCGTCCCTTGCGACCGCAACGACGGTCCGGCCGATCGAGCTGCCTCGGTCGTGGAGGTCGGTGGTCAATTCAGGGTATCCTCGACGCTCGAGGAACGGTGCCATGACCGAAGACGAGATCCGCCGCCTGGGGCAGCTGCTGGACGAAAAGATGTCCGGCGTGGACCGGCGTTTTGACGAGCTGCACCGCCACTTCGACGTGGTGGCCGAGAACCTCCAGGGCCAGATCCAGCAGGTGGCCGAGGGCGTCGTACTCGGCAGCGAGCGCCTCGATCGCGTCGAGGCCCGTCTCGACGGCGTCGACGGCCGCCTGGATCGCTTCGAGACCGCGGTGCGTGCCGACTTCGCCCAGATGGAGCAACGCGCCGAGCGCTTCGAGACCGCGGTCCTTGCCGACTTCGCCCAGATGGAGCAACGCGCTGAGCGCTTCGAGACCGCGGCGCGTGCCGACTTCGCCCAGATGGAGCAACGCGCCGAGCGCTTCGAGACCGCGGTCCGTGCCGACTTCTCTGAGGTCAAGTCGATGGTCAAGCTGTCGTTCGCCGAGCTCGACCGGCGCCTCACGACCCTCGAAAGCACCGTCCACGACCTCAGCAGCCGGCTCGAGCGTCTGGAAACCCGGACCAGTTGACAGGTCGGCCGAAACGGCCTCCCCTTGTGGGTATCGCTCCCAGGCGCAACCGGCGGCCCCCTGGGCGTTGCGCCTCGCGTGAACGGTTCGAATGCGGTCGCCTCGACGCCGATCTCGACTCGACGCGGGTCATCGGGTGGACGACCGGCGTTCCAGCTCGGCGATGAGACGGGCGCGGATGTCGTCGCGCACGGCGCGGAAGACCGCCATGCGCTCCTCGTCGCTCCCCGCGGCCTCGGCCGGGTCCGGGAAGGAGGCGTGCAAGTGCTGGGCGAGCGCCCCAAACGCGCCGGTCCCGTGGCCCGCCGGTTGCGAAGCGGCGATCCGCGAAGCGCGCCCGGGAAATGGGAAACACCGGCGCTTCAGGTCGCGGGAACGGTCTACGTGCCGGCCGCGGCCTCCCCTGTGGTGGCCGCGCCGCGCCGCGGACGCGTGGCCCATGCCTCCACGACGGAATAGAGCACGGGGAGGACGAGTAGCGTGAGCAGCGTCGAGGTCACGATCCCGCCCATGACGACGACGGCGAGCGGCCGCTGGATGTCGGCGCCGGCGCCCCTGGCGTAGACGAGAGGCAATTGGCCGATGAAACCCACCAACGCGGTCATGAAAAGCGGTTTGAGTCGGAGACGGCACCCCTCGACGACGGTCTCGGCCACCGACGCGCCGCGCTCCCGCAGCTGACCGAAGAACGTGACGAGCACCACGCCGTTCTGGACGGCGATCCCGAGGAGCACGATGAACGCGACCGCGGCCGAGACCGACAGCGGCAACTGGAAGATGACCGCCGCAACGACGCCGCCGACCAGGGCGAACGGCAGGTTCACGAGGACGAGAAGCGCGTTCCTCGCGCCACCGAGGGCGAGGTACAGAAGAAGGCCGATGAGGAGGAGCACCACGGGGACGACCATGGCCAGCTGCCGCATCGCCCTTTGCTGGTTCTCGAACTGCCCGCCGTACTCGACGAAGTATCCCGCCGGCAGCGCCGACGTGAGCGGCGCGAGCACCCCGCGCACATCCTCGACGAACCCCCCGAGGTCGCGGCCGCGAACGTTGGACTCCACGACGACGCGCCGCATGCCCTGCTCGCGACTGATCTGCATCGGGCCCTCGACGATCTTGACCTCGGCCAGCTGACCGAGCGGGACCTGAGCGCCCCCCGGCGCGGACACGAGCATGCGCTCGAGCGCCGCGACGTCGCGCCGTGCCTCATCCGGAAAGCGGACCGCCACGTCGAACCGGCGTTCGCCCTCCACGACTCGGGTGACGACCTTGCCGGCGTACGCCGCTTCGAGGAGCTCGTTGACGTCGGCGACGGACAAGCCGTACCTGGCCATGACACCCCGATCGAGGGCGATCTGCACCTCCGCCATGCCGGAAACCTGTTCGACCTTGACGTCCCGCGCGCCGGCGACGCCACCGACCGCCGCCGCCGCCTTGTCCGCGAACCCCTTGAGGACCGAGAGGTCGGGCCCGAAGACCTTCACGGCGAGGTCGCTCTTGACGCCCGAGACGAGCTCGTTGACCCGGAGCGCGATCGGCTGGGAGAACGATGCCCGGAGGCCGGGGACGGCGGCGATCGCCTGGGCCAGGCTCTCGACGACCTGGGCCTTGGTCCGCCCGGACCTCCACGTTCTCTTGGGCCTGAGCGTGACGAAGACATCGGTCTGCTCAGGGCCCATGGGGTCCTCGGAGATCTCCGCGCGTCCCGACTTGCTCACCACCGAAGCGGCCTCGGGAACCGCGAGGATCCTCTTCTCCAGCATCGTCGACGTCGCCACCGATCCCTCGAGCGACGCGTTCGGCAGCCTGACGACGTTGACCGCGATCGACCCCTCGTCGAGCTCCGGCAGAAACTCGGTCCCGAGGCGCGGGACGAGGAGGAGCGACGCCGCGAGGACCGCGGCCGCGATTCCGACCGTGGTCTTCGGGTGGGCCAGGGCGGACCTCAACACCGTGAGGTAGCCGGAGCGGAACCTCCGAAAGAAGGCGAACTCCCGCTCCTCGCCTTGCTTGAGGAGAAGCATCGTCAACGGCGGCACCAGGAACAGCGCAACCGCAATCGAGGTGAGAAGGCTCGCGAGCATGGTCAGGGCGAGCGGCCGGAACATCTTCCCCTCGATCCCCTGCAGCGTCAGCAAGGGAACGAGAACCAGGGCGATCACCAGAACGGAGAACGCCACCGGTTTGGCGACCTCGGCGGCGGCGCGGGCGATCACCTCGGCGCGGCGGCCGCGTTCGCCCGCCGCGGCGAGGTGGCGGCGGATGTTCTCGGCGACCACGATCGAGGCGTCGACGACCATCCCGACGGAGAACGCGAGACCGCCGAGGCTCATCAGGTTCGCGGTGAGCCCCCAGAGGTCCATGAAGACGAACGCGTACAGGAAGGTGACCGGCAACGACGCGACGACGATCACGGCGGTACGCACCTCGGCGAGGAGCAGGAACAACACGATGACGACGAGCACGCCGCCTTCCAGGAGCGCGCCGGAAACCGTGCCGATGCACGCCTGGATCAGTTCGGTGCGGTCGTAGAACACATCGAGATGCAGGCCCTTGGGCAAGCGCTGCTGCAACCCGGCTACGGCCTTCTTGACCGCCGACACGACGGTCTCGGAGTTCTCGCCGCGCAGCATGATGGCCATGCCCGCGACCGTCTCGCCGCGGCCGTCGCGGGTGACTGCCCCCTGCCGGGGCTGTGGGCCGACGACCACGTCCGCCACATCCTGCAGCAGGACCGGCGTGCCGTTCTTCGCCCTGAGAACCACCCGTTCGATGTCGGCGGCGCCGCCGAACTGGCCCAAGCCCCGGATGTACATCTGCTCCCAACCCTTGAGGATGTACCCGGCGCCGGCGTTGGAATTGCCGCGCTCGACCGCGGCCATGACATCGCGGAGCGTGAGGGAGTAGGCGAGCAGCCGCTCGGGACGGACCACGACCTGATACTGCTTGACCTCGCCGCCGAAGCTGTTCACCTCGGTGATCCCGGGCACGGCCCGCAGGCGGGGCGCGACCAGCCAGTCCTGGACGGTGCGCTTCTCCATCGGCGTGTAGCCGTCGCCCTCGATCGTGTACTGCAGGATCTCGCCCAGTCCGGTGCTCATCGGCGCCAGCTCGGGCGCCACGTCGGGGGGCAACGCATCCCGCGCACTCTCGATGCGCTGGAAGACGAGCTGCCGCGCGAAGTACGGCTCGACGCCGTCCTCGAATACGACGACGACCTGGGAAAGGCCCGCCCGGGAGAGCGAGCGGACCTGCGTGACCTTGGGCAGCCCCCCCATCTGCTGCTCGATCGGGTACGTGATGCGCTGCTCGACGTCCTCGGCGGAGAGACCCTCGCCTCTCGTGAGGACCATGACCTGGATGTTCGTGACGTCTGGGAACGCGTCGATCGGGAGGCGGACCCAGGCGAACGCGCCGAGGACCGCGAGCGCGGCCCCCACCGCCAGGACCAACCAGCGGCGCCGGACAAGCCAGCCAAACAGTCTCTCCATGATCTCTTCCCTTCAGTCCGCGCAGCCCGCGCCCATCTTCGAGCGCAGAACATCGGACTTGAGCAGGAAGGCCCCCTTCGCGACGACCACGTCGCCTGCCGAGAGACCGCGCGTGACCTCGACCCACCCGCCGGCCGCGCGGCCCAAGGTCAAAGGCCTGCGGACGAAATAGGGCGGGCGGATCTTGACGAACGCGAACGACCTCCCCTCGTCCTCGAGAACGGCTTCCTCGGGGATGACGAGAGCACCGCCGGCGTCCCCCGCGAGCAGCCGCACGCGAGCGAACATCCCGGCGCGGAGCAGGTTCTCGGAGTTGTCAACGACGACGCGGGCCGAGGCGGTCCGCGTCGTCTCGTCGAGCCTGCCGTTGACCAGCGCGACGCGGCCCGGGAACGTGCGCCCCGGGTAGGCGGACACGGCGACCTCGGCCGCGCCGTCGCCGCGCCGCCCGGGGGCGCTCAAAGCGGCGAGCTCGCGCTCGGACAGCGTGGCGATCACCCACACCGACGACGTGTCGGCCAGCAAAAGGAGGCGGTCGCCGGGCTGAACGAGCGCGCCAAGGGACAGCGAGCGCTCGAGGACGGTCCCCGCGAACGGGGCGCGGACCGGCATCAACGAGGGCGGCGCTTTGCGCTGGCCCGGGGCCGGATGATCCACCTGTACCGCCGGGACGCCGAGGGCGAGCAAACGGCCCGCGACGGCGCTGCGTTCGGCCTGCGCCTCTTGCAGCGCCGCCTCGGCCTGCTCGAGGTCCTTCCGCGGCGAGATGTGTTTGCCGTAGAGCTCCCGCTCGCGAGCCGCCGCGGCCTCGGCGAGCGTCTCCTGCGCAGTGGCCTTGACGAGGTCGGCCCTTGCCTGCAGGAACTCCGTGCTCTCGACCTCGAACAGCACCTGACCGGCGGCGACCGTGGCGCCGACGTCCACGCGGATCGCTCGCACGACACCGGGGGCGCGAGGCCCGATGTGGACGGCGCGCGCCTCGTTGAGACGGACCTCGCCGTTGAGCCACTCGCCGCCGGCGAGGGCCCGCGGTCCCACGGTCACGGTCCGCAGCGCGCCGCCGCGGGCGGGGTCGAACAGCTCGTCGGCGGCCTTGACCACGCCGATCTGATAACGGCACTCGGCGCAGGTGTACTGCGGCACGTTGTGCTCGCACACGGCCGCGAGCAGCGCCTCGACCGGCTGGTCGAGGTCCGAGGGCTTGACGGCTGCGTCCGCGTTCGGCGGTCCGCCCGCCTTCTGCGAGATCTGAGACGCGCCGCCGGTCCTGCCGCATGCCGGGGCGAGCAGCCCGATGACGGCAACAGCCGCGGCCCAACGACGGGCCCGGGGAAGGGTCGATAGGTATCTCATGGCTGGTCTCCGTTCGCGATGGCGTCCCCATCCGGCAGCAGCCGCCGGAGGTCCGCCCGCGCTTCGTTCAGTCGGACGAGGGCATCGACGAGGCGCAACCGGGTCGCGGCGAGGGCCCGGCGCGCTTCCAACAGGTCGAGGAGGCGGAACTTGCCGCGGCGGTAGCCCTCGTCGAGAGCCTCGTACACCTGCCTGGCCCTCGGCAGCACCTCGCCGCGCAGCACACGCACCTCCGCGAGCGCCCGCACGATCGTCGCGCGTGTCTCGCGAAGCGCGGACCGCAGCCGTACCTCTTCGCCGCGGCGCGCCAGGGCCGCCTGCTCCAGGCGGACGGCCGCTTCCTTCCGGGCGCCGGCCGCCGTGCTCAACACGGGGATCGCCAGAGCCACCCCGGCGACGTAGCCGTGTCCCCCACCGCCATACCAGCGGGTTCCGGCCGAGAAGGCCAGATCGGGCAGCGGTTGCCTGCGGGCGGCGACCTGGAGCGCTTCGAGGCTCGCCGTCTCCTCGTCCCATCTCGCAAGGTCCGGGAGCGACGCCAGGTTTTCCAGTGCCACGTCCAGCTCCGGCAGAGGCACGGCGTCGGCCAGCGTTCCCGCGGCGCTGGCAAAGTCCGGACGGTCGGCGCCCCAGAGCCGGGCGAGCGCGCTCTTGGCGAGCTCGAGGTCGCGTTCAGCCGTCGCCGCGTCGACCCCGGCGATGATCTCCTCGTTCTCGGCCCGGGTCGCTTCGATCGGCGAGGCCTCGCCGGTCTGGACCAACGCCGCGACCACCGAGCGCACCTGCGCCGCCGTCGCGGCGCCCTCCGTCGCGATCGCCTGGCGTTCCTGGGCGCCGAGCAGCGCGACGAAGCGCCTCTCCACCTCGGCGAGAACGTCGAGTCTGCGTCCCCCGGCGTCGTTGGCGGCCACCCCCCGATCGTGGAGCGCCGCCGTGACGCGCGCGCGCCGCTTGCCAAACGGGTCGAAAACCTGCGTCAGCGACAACGTCCTCTGCTTCTCGACGTCCGCCGACGGAGTGGAGCCGAAGTCCTCGACCTCGTAGCTGAGCTCGGGGTTGGGCAGCGCCCTGGCCTGATCGAGACCGGCCTCGGCGGCACGGACCTGCGCTTGCGACGCGAGGAACTCGGGGTTCCCTGCGAGGGCCCGCTGCCGCGCCTCGGCCAGGGTCAACACGGCCTCGGGCGCCGGTGCCGGAAGGCCGCCGGGATCGGCGCCGAGGGCGGCGATCGAAATGGAAACGAAAGGAAGAAACAGGAAACAGGTAGAGCATTTCAGTGGCACGGGTCGTCCTCCCTGGACGTCGTGTCCCGCCGTGGCGAGACGGTGCGAGCCTGTCGTTGGGGGAAGTCGACGTCAGATGGTGAGGACGGTCGAGCTGATCGCGGCACGGGACGGCGGCGGGGCGAGGAAGACCGCGTCGATCCGGCCGGAGAGGTGTCGCTCCCGCGCCGGTTCGCTGGCCCGGCCCGGCCCAGACACGGCATGGAGGGCCCAGCCGTTGAACGCGGCCGGCACCGGACCCGCCGGAGCTTCCAGGGCCACGTCGAAGCACGTCGTGTTCGCGGCGGGACGCGACCCCAGCACCCAACCCACGTCGCCGGCCGGATGAGGCGACGCCACGGTCGGCGCGCCACACGCGCCGCAACCGCACGTCTGCCACGCGCTCTCGACCGCTCGGTGGTGCGCCCCCGCCCGGCACAGGACGAGGTCCTCCGGCATCAACTGGGCCGCGAGGATCAGGCTGAGCACGGCCAGCCTGCTGAGCCAGCCTCGATGGTGGTCGTACCGACGCACCGGCGGAGTATACACAACGCCGCCGCGTCCCCCGGACGACCACGCTCGAGGGCACCGAGCCGGCTTGGCGGGCGCCACTACCGGCGTTCCAGCTCGGCGATGAGACGGGTGCGGATGTCGTCGCGCAC
>JAKAFI010000220.1 GCA_021818005.1 Acidobacteriota bacterium
GGCCCGCGGCCGCTTCCGCCAGGACCTCTACTACCGCCTCAAGGTGGTGACGATCGCCCTGCCGCCGCTGCGGCAGCGCACCGAGGACATCCCGCTGCTCGTCGGGCACTTCGTCGAGCGGTTCAACACCGACCTCGGCCGCCACGTGACCAGGGTGGCGCCGCCGCTCCTCGACGCGCTTCGCTCCTACCCTTGGCCGGGCAACGTGCGCGAGCTGCGCAACGTGGTGGAGAACATGGTCCTTTTCGCCCGCTCCGACGAGCTGGGGTTGGCCGATCTTCCAGCCGAGTACCGTGGCCTGCCGGCGCCGCGGGGCGGGGGAGGGGGCGAGGGGTGGACCCCGAAGCCGATGGCCGAGATCGAGCGCGACGCGATCCTGCGCACGCTCGAGCTGACCAAGGGGCATCGGGCGAAGGCCGCGCAGCTGCTCGACATCGGGCTGCGCACGCTGCAGCGCAAGCTCAAGGAGTACGGCGCGGTCGAAGCCGGGGACAACGAGGGCGAGGAGTAGCGGCGCCGCGATCCGTGGGGAGTGATCATGGAACTTCCGTGCAAGGTCTTGGTTTACAGTCAGATCCTCGGTCTCTCGGGGACGCCGGGGACGCTGGTAGCGGTGCGCGAGGACGGATGCTACGAGCTCCGCCTCACCAGTCAGGGCAAACTGCACCTCGTGCTCCTGCCCATCGCCCAGACCGGCCTCGTGTTCGCCGAGGCCGAGGCCGAGGTGCCGATGGTGGACAGCATCGAACGCTGAAGCGGGTGCCGCGCGCCTACCGGCCGGCCTGCCGCGCCACGAGGCCCGTGTCGGTGAGGACCTGGGCGTGGTCGAACGCCAGCTCGATGCCGACCAGCTCCGCGAACCAGCGCGCGTCGGCGGCGTCGTCGCCGCCCGCCAGCCGGCCTCCGAGGGCGCGGCACAGGTAGACCACCGAGACGGTGTGACCGCGGGGGTCGCGGCCAGGGGTCGAGTAGACGCCGATCAGCTCGACCGGCTCCACTTCGAGCCCGGTCTCCTCGCGGGCCTCCCGGACGCACGCCGCCTCGCACGTCTCGCCGGTCTCTACGAAGCCTCCCGGCAGCGCCCAACTCCCGGCGAACGGGGGGTGTCCGCGGCGGATCAGCACCACGCCGCGCGACGCGTCCACGATCACGGCGTCCACGGTGAGTCTGGGGAGCACGGGCGTGGGCATCGGTCACTCCTCCTCTGGGTCGGTCACGAAGGCAACGGCGCTCGGCCCGCGGCAGGCCGCTGCGAGCTTGCCGAGCAGCGTGGACGAAGGCACCGCCGGGTGGTCGGGGTCCTGCCAGCTCCAGGCGGCGGAACCCTCGCTGACGCGGCCGACCTCCCCCGCACCGACGAACGGCAGGATGGTGATGCTGCGGTGTGTGATCGAGTGGCGCACCGGGCCCGCCTCGACGAGTAGGCCGCGCCAGCCCATTTCACGCGCCAGCGCCCGGGCCCGCCCGGCCGGGTCCTCGCCGGGCGCGAGGACCGCGAACGGCGGCAGCCACAGGCCGCGCAGCAGCGTGCCGTCCTCCACCCGCCGCAACAGCACGGAACGGCCGGGTCCCTCCAGCCACACCGACGCCCAGAGCTGGCGCTCGCGGTCGCGCCGGGATCGCGGGGACGGGAACGCGTCGGCGGACTCGGTCGCGGCAGCGGCGCATACCCGCCGCAGCGGGCACGCGCCGCACCGGGGCGACGACGGGGTGCAAACGGTGGCGCCCAGCTCCATCACCGCTTCCCACACCTCGGGCGTGCGGACGTGCCCGTACAGCTGGCCGGCCCACTCGCGGCCCGCGCGCAGCAACGCGGCGCTTCCGAGTGGGAGGTGCAGCGCCCGCACCCGCGCCGTCACCCGGCTGACGTTCCCGTCCACCGGCGGCACGGTGCCCGCGAAAGCGAACGCCGCGACCGCGGCGGCGGTGTACGGTCCGACCCCGGGCAGGCGCGCCAGCTCGTCGGCGCTCGTTGGCCAGGAACCGAGCGCGACGATCGCCCGCGCGGCGGCGTGGAGAAGGCGGGCGCGACGGTAGTACCCGAGGCCGGAGAACGCGCGCACGACCTCCTCGGTGTCCGCGGACGCAAGCGCCGCGAGCGTCGGGAACCGGCGGAGGAACTCCGGGTACGCCTCGGCCGCCCGCTGCACCTGCGTCTGCTGCGCCATCACCTCGGAGACCAGCACCCGGTAAGGATCGCGTGGAAACGGGCCGCGCCACGGGAGAGCCCGGCACGAACTGCGAAACCACTGCAGCAACGGGGCGGCGGCAGCATCGGCCACCGCGGGAGTGTAGCGCGCTAGAATGACCGCGTGGCTGGGGACGCACAGGGCTGCCCGGTCTGCCGGGGCACGGGCTACGCGATCGAACGGCGGGACGGAATCGAGGTCGCGGTGGTGTGCGGCTGTCGGCGCGGCGCCTCGACCGGCGCGACGCTGGCGGCCGCCCGCGTGCCGGCGCGCTACGAGCACTGCACGATCGACGGCTTCGAGGTGTGGAGCCGCGACCCCGGCAGCCGGAACCTGCAGGCGCGGGCGCAGCGGCGGACGCGCGAGTTCGTCGACTGCTACCCGGACGTCGACAAGGGCCTCCTGTTCATGGGGAGCGTCGGCACCGGCAAGACCCACCTCGCGGTCGCGGCGCTGCGGGAGCTCGTGCGGACCAAGGGTGCCCGCGGGCTCTACGTCAACGCTCTCGACCTCGTGCAGGAACTTCAGATGGCGTTCGACGGCGGCGGCGCCTCGCGCGAGGAGGTGCTGCGGCCGGTCACCGACAGCGAGCTGCTCGTTCTCGACGAGCTCGGGGCCGGGCGTCTTACCGAGTGGGTCCGCGACCTCCTCTACTACGTGATCAACGCCCGTTACATGTCGCGGCGGGTCACCGTGTTCACCACCAACTTCCTCGACGCGCCGCAGCCGCCGCGCGGCGACGAGAAGGCCGGGATCGGGGCCGGCGGGCCGGAGGCCGGCAAGGGCGAGCGCTGGCAGGAGACGTTGGCGGACCGCATCTCCGAGCGCCTGCGCTCGCGGCTGTACGAGATGGCGGACGTGGTCGAGCTGCGCGGCGAGGACTACCGCGCCCGCCACGGCGGGCGGCCGGGCGGCCGGCGTTGAGGCGCTCCCACCGCTGGCGGTGGGTGGCTGGCGTCTGGGTCGCGGTGGCGTCGGCCTCGGCGTGTGCGGTGCGGCCGCCGCTGGCGCCCCCGACGGTCTCGCCGCCTCCGCCCGCACCGGTGGTCGCGACGCCGGCTCCGGCCCCGACGATCCCGGCGCCGCGACCGTGCGCGCCACCGCCGGCCGGCGCCGTCCCCGCCCGGGCCGATATGCGGCCGCCGCTCGTCCGCGTGCTGCTGAGCTCGCCCGGCGAGCCGGTGCTGCCGGAGCCGGGCCGGCGCTACGCCTGCGTGCTCGGTGACACGCCCGCGGTGGTCCTGCGCGGCCCGATCACGGCGACGGCGCCGGCGGGGAGAGCTGCGATCCAGGTCGGGGCGTTCGCCCAGGACGCGAACGCGGCCGCGCTGCTCGCGCGCCTGCGGACGGCGGGTTTCGACGCATCGGTTTCGGGGGCGGGAGGGGCGCTACGCACCGTGGTCGCCACCGCGCCCCAGGGCGAGGACGCCGGCGCCTTCGCGCGCCGCCTGCGCGCGGCGGGCTTCGCGGACCAGAAGTCGAGCGCGCCGGTCGGGGGCGAGGTGGTGCTGACCGGCGAGGGCGGCGCCGCCGTGCACGGCCCGCGCGCGTTGTTGATCCCGCTCGATCCCGAGCCCGTCCGGGTCGGCGACAAGGCGGTGCGGGGCGAGATCGTGTTTCGACCGGGCGCCGCCGGCGTGGAGGTGATCAACGTCCTCAACCTCGAGGCGTACCTGCGCGGCGTCGTGCCGGCCGAGATGGGGCCGCGGGCGTTCCCGCTCATCGAGGCGCTCAAGGCACAGGCGGTCGCCGCGAGGACGTACGCGGTGGCCCACCTCGGAGACCACGCTGCCGAAGGGTACGACCTGTGCGACTCGCCGGCGTGCCAGGCGTACGAGGGTGTGGGCGTCGAGCAACCGCTGACGGACCGCGCCGTGCAGGAGACCGCGGGGGAGATCGTCACCTATCACGGGCAGCCGATCGACGCGATGTACCAGTCGACGTGCGGCGGGCACACCGAGGACGCCGGCGCGCTCTTCCCCAGCCGCGCGGAGCCGTATCTGAAGGGGGTGCCGTGCCGCGGCGAGCGCACGCTGGCCGCCGGCGCGGGAGGGAACGGTCCGTGGCTCGGTCCGGTCGCGAGGCTCGCGGCCGTCGGAAAGGGGTTGGCCGCGGCGCTCGGGGTACCGGCGACCGCACGAGCGCTGGCGTCGCGTCTCGTGGGAGTTCAGGCCGGCCCGGGGGTGGCCGGGATCGCCGCCGCGTTCGCGGTGCGCACCACCGCCGCGACGCTGCACGTTCGGCACGGGAGGGCGCCGGAGGACGCGGCGCTCGAGCTGCTGCGCCTCTTCCGCCTGCCGCTACCGCCGCCGGCCGGACGCGCCGACCCGGACTGGGAGATGGCGTTGACCGTCCGCCTCGGGCAGCTGAGCGGTGAGGTGCGGGCCCAGGAGGGGCGGCTCGTCCCCGGACCGAGCGGCGTGCAGCTCCGGCTGGACGGCGACGGCGGCTGGTGCGACATCGCCGCGGCCGGCGTGGTGCTCGAACGGCGGGGGGAGCGCTGGCGCACCGGTGGCCTCACCTTCCCCGCGGGGTCGCGCGGCACGTTGTGGTGCGCCGGCCAGGTATGCCCGGTGCTCGAGGTCGAGGCGCTCGAGGACGCCGACGCGGGCTCGGCGTGGAGCTGGTGGGCGCGGGATTTCTCGCTGCAGGAGATCGCCCGGCGGCTCGGCGTCGCGGACGCGCGGGCGGTCGTCGTGACGAGACGGGGCGTGTCGGGACGGGCGCTGTCGATCACGGTGAGCGGGCCGCAGGAGAGCCGGGAGGTGGGCGGGATCGCCTTCCGGCGCGCCCTCGACCTGCCGGACACGCTGTTCGTGGTCGCGCCGGTGGGCGGGCCGGCCAAGCCCGGCCTGCGTTTTCTCGGCCGCGGGTGGGGCCACGGCGTCGGCATGTGCCAGAACGGGGCGTACGGCCTCGCCCGCGGCGGCGCAAGCTATGTCGAGATCTTGAAGACCTACTACACTGGCGTCGAGATCACGCGTTGGGGAGGGGAGAGCGATGGGCAGAGGGAGGCGGCAACAAGACGAGGTCCGTGAGCTCGCGTCGGAGTTCGCGCGCAAGAGGATCGCGCCGCACGCTCGCGAGTGGGACGCGGTGTCGCACTTCCCGCGGGAGATCTTCGCCGCGCTGGG